>JANMJN010000590.1:0-9260 GCA_031371355.1 Saprospiraceae bacterium | reverse complement strand
GGACAAATTTATGGGTCGTTTTCAAGGTAAAGAGGGCGTGATGAAAATGTCTTTCAATGGCAATTTCGATTTTGGGAGCGATGAAAAATTGAAAGATTTTAATTTCAAATCGGCTAAAAGCAAAATTACAGGTGTACGTTTGTTTATTTTGGGCGAAAAAGCGCGCGTGCAAAACGCTGATTTTCAATCACTTGTAAATGATATGAAACGTGCTGATTTTGAAGATTTTATGACAGTTCGGAAAGGCGGCGACCGTGTTCATTTTATGGGTCGTGAAACAAATAAGGGCTATACGGACATCACTTTTTTGACAAAGGACGATAAAGGCGGGGCGTTTTTGATGTGTCTTGAAGGATTTTTCTCAAAACACGATGTTGAAAATATGACAAAAGAGGACAAACCGTAGGTAATGGTGAATTTGCTTAATGCAATTGAATAGGAAAACAATTTTTTAATAACTGCGGAGCTTGCTCCACAACGACCAATTTGCAATGAAAAAGCTATTGTTTTTTATTTTTATCTTATTGACAATCAATCAGTTAGCGCAAGCACAAACAGAGAGTATTGACCGTTTCGTCCGCAAATACAAACGCTCGGCAACGGGTGAAAAAGTGGACATCACTGTGCCAGGTTGGCTTATTCGCTTCGGTATGCGATTTATGGACAAAGACGACCTCGAAGGTGTTGATATTCAAGCGATTGCGCGAAAAGTCAACGAAGTCCGCGTCGTTTCTATCGAAGGCGGCGGTAAGGTTGCTTATGCTGATTTTCAGAAATTGATGGATGATGCCAAATCAGAAAACTTCGAGGAGTTGATGACAGTCCGCAGCGAAGGCGACAATGTGCATATTATGATGCGTGAAAAGAAAGGTTTTATACGCGATGTGTTTATCATGGTTCAAGAAAACAGCGGCGAATTTGTGTTGGTGGATATTGGCGGCAAGTTCACGATGGACGACATTAACCGAGCTATTCAAGATGTGAAAGTCAAAAAGAATCATTCAAAGAAAGAACGTGTAACTGAAATTGACTGACAATGAATGGTGAATAATTATTTTTAAAATATTGATTGTCAATATTTTAAAAACGAAAATCACAATTTACAATCCATTTTAGCTCAAAAAACAAGTTTTTACTGAGGGGGGTAAAAAGTGGTGATTCCGCTTTTTACCCTTTGTTTTTTCTTTATTTTTTCAAAAAAATAGCCTTAATTTTGCACTGGAGAAATGCCAGAGTGGTCGAATGGGCTTGACTCGAAATCATGTGTACGGGCAACTGTACCGAGGGTTCGAATCCCTCTTTCTCCGCTTTTTGATGGTTTTTCTGCCTTTTGGATAGGCTTTTTTGTTTGTTCCCATCATAAAGATATCTTATCTTTGTATGACTTGTAAAATAAAATGAAAAAAATGACGACAATTATTGCTCAATTCGACGATGCAACTAAACTTGAAAAAGTAATTGCTTTGTTTAAAAGTTTGAAAGTACCTTTTCAGTTCGATGATAGTTTGAAAGAGATAGAAATTGGACTTGAAAATGATGCAGATTCAGAAATCCACGCACTTATACAAGACCGCTTGATTGAGAAATATGTTGCCACAGGTCAATGGGATAAAATGGACGATGAAGCACGCCAAGATGCTTCTTTGCTTGAAAAAATGTTACTTACTGAAACTGAATCAGACTTTGAAACCGTTTCTGCCAACGAGTCGGACTTATTCTTAACCAAATTAAGACAAGGCGTTCTATGAGAATTGAGATAACTAAACAGTTTATCAAAGCCGCATCTAAACTACCATCACCTACTCAAAAACAAGTAGCAGAAGCTATTGATAATTTCAAAAATGCTTCATCTTTATCGGAAATTAACAACTTGAAGCCGCTTTATTCCAAGAAAAACCGTACTTATTACCGCATCCGAGTAGGAGAATATCGAATGGGATTACAATTAATTGAAGGCATCTACTATTTCCAAACGATTGATGTACGAGGAGATTTTTATAAAACCTATCCACCTAAATAACTTCTCTGGAGACCAAATTACACAGCATTATCCACAAATACTATGACGAAACCAGCAATCGTACCCACACCAAACCGACCACAAGCCTTCTTTTGGCTACTGATATTGGTACTTGTGCCTTTTTTGTTCTTTTTCAGAATGAAAATTCAAAGTTTTTTTATACAAAAAACCAATGTGAAGAGCCACGCCTTCGTCAATGGCAGTCTTTTGATGTGGCGATTCCACCAGGTTATGCTGTGCATGGCATAGATGTGAGCCATTATTCCTGTGGGATTGATTGGGAGGGAGTCAAAAAGATGAATCAAAATGGGATTCGGGTACATTTTGCCTATATGCGGGCAACGCGGGGCTTGGATTTAGTGGATTATCAGTTTTCAGAAAATTGGAGAACGGCTGGCGAGGCGCATATACTGAGGGGGGCATATCATTTTTTTATGTTCAGAGATAACCCAGTTGACCAAGCGCGTTTTTTTCTGTCGAATGTGCCGATTGATAAAGGTGATTTACCCCCTGTTTTGGATATTGAAAACGATACAGATGTGGATGATAAAAAACTTAACCGCGAGAATATACTGAAAGGTATTGCTGCATGGTTGTATATTGTCGAAAAACAGACAGGTATGCGCCCAATGATTTATACCAATTTGGACTACTACAAATACTATATCGCTGGCAATTTCCCCGCTTACACTATTTGGATTGCGAGTTATAAAAGTAAGGGGACGGTGGTGTTACCCGACAATCGGCGTTGGGCTTTTTGGCAGTTTAGCGACAAAGCGCGGTGCAAAGGTATCAGTGAACCGATAGATTTGAATGTGTTTGCGGGGACAATTGAGCAGCTTAATGGGCTTTGCAAAAAGTAGAATTAACATAAAAAAGCCATCCTGAAGACTCAAGACAGCTTTTTTATTATGGTTTTGCTAAAAAATTAAGCTTCAACAGCAACTTCTTCAACAGCGGCAACTGCAACAGGTGCATCAGCCGAAACGATTTCGACAGTGACAGAAGCCGAAACTTCTTTGTGCAAATTGACAGTAGCGATGTGCGAACCCAATTCTTTCAATGGATCAGAAGCCACTTTTTTGCGCTCGATGGTGACACCGAGTTGTTCAGAAATCGCCGCAGCGATTTGAGCGGCATCAACAGAGCCAAATAACTTGCCTGAAGCACCTGCTTTTGCAACGATTTTCACCGTTTTGCCATTGAGCTGCGCAGCAGTCGCTTGGTATTCACCGAGACGAAGCGATTCTTTTTTGTCCAATGCACGGTTGATAGCAGCATATTTACGGCGATTAGAGTCGTTTGCAACGAGCGCTAAGCCTTTAGGGATAAGGAAATTGTTGCCATAACCGTCTTTAACTTTTACGGTTTGGTACTTTTCTCCGACCTTATCCACGTCTTGTAACATTATAATATCCATGACTTTCTTTCAATTAAAAATTAAAAAATAGAGAAAAAGTATGAATTAATGATGAATGGTGAATGATAAAAGATGAATATTTATTGTTTATCATTTATAATTCATAATTACTTCATAAGGTCTGCCAAATAAGGCAATAAACCTAAGTGACGTGCCCGTTTGACGGCAGTTGACACTTTACGTTGATACTTCAAAGAGTTGCCCGTAATACGGCGTGGCAGCAATTTGCCTTGTTCGTTGATGAATTGAAGCAAAAAATCTTCGTCTTTATAATCAACATGCTTGATGCCGAATTTTTTGAAGCGGCAATATTTTTTACGCATCGAACCGATGTTCGGATTGCTTAAAAACTTTATATCATCTCTGCTAGTAGCCATTTATGATAGATTTAAAATTTGAAAAATGGTGGTTTGAAAAAAAGTGATTAAACAAGGTCAGCGACCAAGTCCTCGACATCTTCTGTCTCGTCGTCTTCCACAGCTTTCTTTTTAGCCAAGATGTCGGCGCGGTTTTTCTTACCAATTTTGCCCGCACGTTTGTCTTCGTTGTATTTAACAGCGAATTTGTCCAACGCCACTGTTAAGAAGCGGAGAATTTTGTCGTCACGACGCAAAGTAAGTTCCATTTTGTCAATGATTTGGCCATCGTTGCCAGCAAACTCGATGCAGAAATAAACACCACTGTGTTTCTTTTTGATGTCATACGCCAATTGGCGCAGACCCATTTCGTCAATATGAACGATAGTATAGCCTGCAGCTGTTAACATATCGGCATATTTCTGAACTGTCGCATTTACTTCATCGCTCGACAGAGTGGGATCTACGATGAAGGTAACTTCGTAATTACGCATATTCGAAGTGAATTTTGATTAGAAATATTGTTAAAAAAATTATTATTATGCCTTGCCTTTGCAAAACGCCCGCAAAGTTAGCTTTTTTAAATAAATTAGACAATGTTTTTCGAAAAAAGGTTAAAAAAAGGAGCAAAAGGCAAGGGGCAAAAGGTAAAGGGCAAGGGGCAAAAGGCAAAAAGCAACTTTCACGACTCCTTTGCCTTTTGCTCCTTGCCTTTTGCCTCTTGCCTTTTGCCTCTTGCTTTTTGCCTCTTGCCCTTTGTCTGTTAATTCGTTATTTTTTTCAAAACAATCATCTCATCCAATTTTGAAGCGACTTGATTGAAGAAGTTTTTCAAAAACGTATAATCTTTGGCAGCAAAAACGGTCTCATTGATTTGTATTTTCACCACCATTTTGATGGTCTTTTCATCAGATGTAATAGCATATGTAAAACGAGCATCTTCGGGCGGCAAACCCAAATTCATCGCTTTCGGCAATTCTTCAACTTTATACCCTTCTGGAATATTGAGCGTCAAAATGTACTGGTCAGTTGTCGGATAAGGAAATTCAACAGGGTAAGTACGGTCTTCCATCTTGAACGGATTGACTTCCCAACCTGATTTTAGCGTTGGTTTTACGTATATTAAACCACCGTTTACTTGCCCTGCGTTAACAATCGTGCAATTTATAGTCTCTCTCAATGCTTCATTCGATTTGAAAAGGTTCTCAGATGAAACGCTTTCGATTTGCCATTCAGGATTTTTCTTTTTCAAATACGCTATTTTAGCCTTTCCAGTTGTATCGCTTTGATAGGCATTGCGTTGGACAGCTGCAATATGACCTCTGAAAATGGTGTTTATAGAACCTTGAAGATTACCTTCTTCTGTAATGTCAAATTTTGCTGAAAGCACTTGATTACTCATCGGCGGCTTAATCTCAATCCAAATCGGATCTTTTTTCCGCAATAGCCAACCTTGTCCATTCAAGGCTTGTTCGCTTGTCAGACCCATTGTTAGGTCTGAATTTCCAGCATCAACAAACATATTTTGCTTGTTTTCCAATTCAACCAATATCAAAGCATGGTCAAATTGGTCAATTATCGGAAACGCCATATAAGGCGCACCATTTTTGCGCGTACTCACCAATACAGGGTTGGCGTTCACACCCGCTTCTTTCAACAATGCCAACAACAAAAAATTAATATCACTGGCATTGCCTTTCCTATTTTTCCAAACATCATTAGGCTCTTTGTCCGACCAGATTGAACGATTACCTTCGTTTGCAATATTATGATTGACCCAATCATACAGTTTTTGGACTTTTCCTTTTGTGGAATCCGTTGGGTCATATACGCCTTGTGAAGCTTCTAATACCTTGTTAAAGTTCGATTTTTTTAAAAATTTTCTGCCTAAATTGTCTTTACTCAACAATTCATCCGCCGTTTTTTCCCAAGTAGATAAAACCTCGTTTCGTACACCAGTTGTCGACCAAAACTTCGACAATTGAAAACGAATTCGCGTCAAATGATTGTCCATACTCGTTACAAAAGCCTCTTCTTTCATGGCAGGTTGATTCATCACGTAAAAAGTAACATGCGTGCGGTCGTCCTTGTAGAGTGGCTTAGTGGATTTTAGTTTCTCCGCTCCTTGAAATAAATAAGTGTATTCATAACGCGACCAAATATCCAGATTCAAAACACTGAATCGGGTTGGAATTTTTTCTTGGAAATACCATTCATGCAATTCCAAATTTCGGATAGAAAGCAAATCGTATTCATATTCCAAAATACACCCCTCAGTAACTTTAGGGAAAGTGAACTTCGCAACCGTCACTTTGTCATTAAGTTTTTCAAAAACAATACTCTTTGCCTCTACTTCGAACTTGTAACCATCAGAAGAAATGGTTCTGGCACGTATATTCGCAACGGACTGCGTCTCGTCCTTGGCATAGAAAGGAATTCTGACATTGGCGTACTCAAAACCTGATTTTTTAAGAATTTTGATACGCCGCAACTGTGTAAACCGATAGCCATAGTGATTATTGACTTCTTCCATCGAAATAGTGCCAATATCGCCCAAAACAACCGCATCAGCACTGGTATCAATTTGCCATTCAGTGAGTTTTAAGTCTTCAACAGCGTATTCACCCCATTTCATTTGAGGGACGGCATCTTGGGCAGAGAGCGAAATGAAGATGGTAAAAAGAAGAAAAGGAATGATAATAAAGCGTTTTGTCGTTAACATTTTGATTGTTTTTTTAGTGACATAATGAAAAAATAAGTTCTGCGAAAGGAAATAGACGAGTTTTAACGTGCCTTTTTGGATTTTGGTACAATTGATTTTGAAAAATTGGCGAATTTGATTAGCATTACTCAATAGTCAGTCCCTTAATAATTTGAAAACTTAGGAAAAGTCTTAAATTTGCGCCACTTTTTGACCCCCTCAGTATATGGGGGCGTTTGTAGCGTTTTTGACCAATTATTTTTCAAACATCATTTCTAAAAATAAAAAAGCAATGTCAGTAGCAACTAAGTCTCGTTTAAGCAGTATGGTTCGGAATATGTCGGAATCCGATACCTTAAAAATGGCGCAAATGGCGCGCAATCTCCGCGCACAAGGTCACGATGTTATCAGCCTTGCGATAGGCGAACCCGATTTCGATACGCCTGACCATATCAAAATGGCAGCTATCAAGGCGCTTACTGAGGGGTTCACGAAATACACGCCCGTGCCGGGTATTCCTGATTTGTTGGAAGCTATTTCTAAAAAATTCAAGCGGGACAACGACCTCGACTATGCACCGAATCAAATCATCGTGTCAAATGGTGCAAAACAATCTATTTCCAATGTCGCTTTTGCTTTGTTGGAAGAAGGTGATGAGTGCATCATTTTTGCACCTTATTGGGTCTCGTATATCGAAATTGTAAAGATGACAGGGGCAACGCCCGTTATCGTCGGTGCAGGTGTTGAACAGGACTATAAAATAACGGCTGAACAAGTTGAAGCAGCCATTACAGAACGGACGAAAATGGTTTTGTTTTCATCGCCTTGTAACCCTTCTGGCGCCGTCTTTACGAAGTCAGAATTACGGGAAATTGCTGATGTCATTGGCAAACATGAAGACATTATCATCGTTTCTGACGAAATTTATGAATACATCAACTATACGACTGCTGGCAATACCAGTATTGGTTCGTTTGACTCTGTGAAAGATAAAACAGTGACTGTCAATGGTTTCGCAAAAGGTTTTGCGATGACGGGCTGGCGTTTGGGCTATATCGGTGCGCCAAAATGGATTGCCGATGCCTGTAACAAAATTCAAGGGCAATACACCTCGGGTGCCAACTCTTTCAGCCAAAAAGCGGCAGTGGTTGCGCTCAATTCAAGCCTTGAAACGACTTACAAAATGCGCGATGAATTCCGCAAACGCCGTGATATGTGTATTGAATTATTATCTGCGATTCCGGGTTTTAAAGTGCCAACGCCAGAGGGTGCTTTCTATATTTTCCCAGACATCAGTGCCTATTTTGGCAAGTCAGACGGCACAACGACCATCCATAATTCAGATGATTTTGCAGATTATTTGATGCTCAATGCTTTTGTCGGTGTGGTTAGTGGCGGTGCATTTGGCTCGCCCGATTGCTTCCGTTTGAGTTATGCGGCGAGTGAAACGCAGTTGCGTGAAGCGATTAAGCGGATTTCGACAGTTTGTGCGCAGTTGAGCTAATGGAAAAACTAAAAGTAAATAATGAAAAATCCACCCGTAAACACATTGTGTTTATGGGTGTTTTTTTTACTTAAAAACTGCAAAACTTAAGTAATTTTCAGCTAATGCTACACCGATTTTATAGATTCAAACCCGATTCTTCAACAAGTCATTCAATCTATCAAAAAACGGGCGAATAAGCGGCGGGATTCGGTGGTTTCTATTTGACGACGTTGCTGTGTCATAACCCCTTTACAGACATCCCACCATCGACAGAAATATTCTGCCCAGTTATGTAAGACGCTTTATCCATTGCTAAAAAGGTGACAACCGATGCCATTTCCTCGGGTTCAGCGACTCTACTGAGGGGTGTTCTTTTTATGATTTGATCTAAACGTTCTGGATTTGTCAAAACAGGAACTGTCAACGGCGTGGCTGTGTACCATGGCGAAACCGCATTGACGCGAATACCTACAGAAGCCCATTCGACGGCGAGATGCCGTGTGAGTTGTATTTCCGCCGCCTTCGTCATGCCATAAGGTGGACCCGAAAGCACGTCGAGAAAACCCGCCACTGAAGCGACATTCACGACATTAGCACCCACACCATTTTTCAGAAAAGGATAGCACAAACGGCACATTTCAACAACGCTGAATAAGTTAACTTCAAAAATATGGCGATATTCATCTTCTTGATAATCAATGAGTTGTTTGCGAATATTTGTTCCGACGTTGTTGACTAAAATATCGAGCCTGTCACCGAAAACTTCTTGTACTGTTGCCATGACTTTTTGGCGGTCATCACCTTTTGACACATCTGCAACGCAACCAAAGGCTTTTTGCCCTTGTTTTTGCCATTCGGCAACGGCATCATTAACCTCTTTTTCGTTTCGAGCAACAATCAAAATCTCTGCGCCTAAGTTCAGAAATTCTTCTGCAATGGCACGTCCAATGCCTTTTGTTGCGCCTGTTATCAGGGCTTTTTTACCTTTTAAATGCCAGTTTGCCATTTATTTTTTTGCTTTATAATACAAAATGGAAGCGTTTTCTCTTCTAAATACTTCATTTGCAACACGTTGAATATCAGCGACTTGCACCGCTTGATAATGTTCGATTTCTGTATTGATTAAATCTGAATCACCTATGAGTTCATAAAAAGTCAAATTCATAGCTTTGTTCAAAGCCCCAACATCACCAAAAGCTTGTTGACTTTCCACCCTGTTTTTCAGTTTTTGAAGTTCCATTTCATCAACAGGTTCATTTTTTATCAATTCTAATTCT
>JANMJN010000584.1:0-7312 GCA_031371355.1 Saprospiraceae bacterium | reverse complement strand
CATAGGCACTAAAGGCGCTGTAAAATCACCCGTTATCGTTGATTGGTATCTGTTCGCAATTTCATAACGCGGTGAAACCCAACATTGAGAGCCTTCGTGAGAACGTCCAGAAAAATCACGCATCAATTCTTCTCCTTGATTCGTACCTGTTCCACCATGTGTAAATACCATAATCATTTCGGGGTTGCCGTTTGCTTTTGGTGTAAACATTTGATAATAGTTCGGTAGTACATCCGATTTACCGAGCGAATCTATATTCCCTGGGTCCCCATTTTGATAAAGCGTTAAACCATAATTGTTTATAACTGCTTTAAAATCAGCAGCAGCAGCCGTAAATGCTGTTGTTGCCGCCGCCGCATCAGGCGTAAAACCTTTTAATTCGGGCCAACCGTTTTTATTCCAAGAAGCCCAATAAAGCAACAATTTACCGCGAAATGCCAATGCCGCTGGTTTAGAAGCTCTGCCCAATGCTGATGCTTTTGCAGGTAATTTATCAAAAGCGTTGGTAAAATCCGCCATGATAGAGTCCTTTACTTGACCAATCGGTGTGCGTGCAAGTTGTGCTACAGTCGCATTTTCATACACAACATTGGTAAAATAAGGCACATCGCCCCACATCGCAATGAGTTTGAAATAAGCCATCCCCCTCAGTAAGCGGGCTTCTGCAATGATTGTTTCGAGCGTTGCCGTCGGTATTTTCGTGCCTTCTGACTGCATCTTGTTGACATTGAAAATCACATAGTTGGCGCGATTGACCGCACCATAGAGGTAGCGGTACATTTTATCGAAACTTGCACCATAACCCGTTGGGTCGTAGTTGCCGCCATTGTAGGCATCGCCTAATCTTAAATTGCCAGAGGTAGTACTTGTGCCACGCGCTCGTGTATATTCACCTTGTCCGTCAAAATAATAATCACGGTCAAAACAAGGTCTTGTCGCGGCATAAGCACCCATGAGTCCTGCAACGGCATCTGCTTCTGTTTTCCAGAAAACATTGGCAGCAATTTCTGTCGTCGGCTCTTGGTCTAAGAGGTTTTCTTTACAAGATGTTTGCAAGAATAAACAAACAGCTGTAAGCAATATCGCGGATATTAATTTTATTTTTTTCATGATTGTATCAATTTAAAAGCCCACTTGAATAGAGAGCGCATAAGATTTATTGATTGGATAAAGATTGTTGTTATTGCCTTCTTTCTCGGGGTCAAGACCGCGATAGGAGGTCAATGTCCAAAGATTTTCGGCAGAACCCGCTATGCGTAATGAACTGACACCCAATTTTTTAAACAAATTTTGCGGAATTGAATAACTCAACTGAATGTTTTTCAAACGTACATAAGTCATATCGTCTAACCAAAAGTTTGTCGTGATTGTATTATTGCCACTACCACCCAAACGGGGCCACAAACCACCGCGATTTTCGACATTCCAAGGATTGTCCAAATGTGCTTGGGTAACGGCATAACGCGTTGTACTGAAATTGACGTTGTTAAAAGCATTTATCCAATAATCTTTGCGACCTGTTGAACCTTGAAATAAAGCCGATAACTCAATGCCTTTCCAACCAATATAGCTGTTTAATGAAAAATAAGTCGTCGGTCTGTCATTTTGCGTCCTTGGATAAGCCTTTTGGTCATTACCGTCAATACGTCCGTCACCGTTTAAGTCCATGCGAAGAATATCGCCAGGTTGTGCACCTTGTGGTGTTGAGTTATAAACATCTGCCCAAGTTTGAGCAATGCCTTTGTCCTGATAAGAATAGACAAAATTGTAAGGCATATTCAAAAACACAGAGCCTCTTGTCAACAGTTGATTCCATTTTTCAAGTCTTGTCGCATTGTAAGAAGCGTTGAAGGTTGTACCATAATTGATTGAACGAACTTTGCTGCGCCATGATATGGTCGTTTCAATACCCCGATTGCGCATATTACCGATATTTGTACGTGGCGCACTGTAAGCACCCGTCAGTAAAACGGATAAATCGGAAGGGCGATTCATACCTGTTGTCAAGCGGTCGTAATAATCAAATTCGGCAGTCAAACGGTTGTTTAAAAAGCCTAATTCCAAGCCGACATTCGCCACAGACGTTTCTTCCCATGACAAAAACTGATTGACCAATTTGTTGTTGACAAAACCTTTGGTAACAGAACCACCGATGATATAATTATTGGAAGCTAAGGTCGTTTTTTGTTCATAGCGACCAACACCGCTATTATTACCCAAAGTACCATAAGAAAGGCGGAATTTACCAGAACTTAAATATTTAGTCAATGGTGCTAAAAACTTTTCCTCGGTAAAACGCCAGCCCAATGCTGCAGAAGGGAAGAAACCATAACGTTGATCTGGAACAAACCGGGAAGAACCGTCCACACGGAAATTGGCTTCAAAAAGGTATTTGCCAAAAGCCGCATAATTGACACGTCCGATATAAGAACGCAACCCCTCAGTACTTGAGTTACCACCCGTTGTTTGAATATCCGTCAAAGCCGCATCAATCTCGTGAAGCCCTGGGAACAAACGGTCATTTCTTGAACTGCCTTGAAAACGGTCGTACCAATATTCCTCGCTGTAAACCGCCATAGCTGAAATTTCGTGGTTTTTGCCAAAATCCACATTATAATTCAGACGACCATTAAACAAGGTTTTATAACCATTATTGGTATTGTTGCTCACCCCAGCATTCGGACCGACATAAACGCGGCTGCCATAAGCATTGGTTTGAAAGTTAAATGCTTGATTGGGCGTATTCGCATTCCAACCAAACTGATCGTAGTAATTTAAACCATATTCAACCGTAGCCTTCAAACCTTTCAAGGGCGACCAGTCCAAATACATGGATGTGTTGGCTTCTTTACGCTCTTGCCGTGTCAAGTTATTTTGATAAACTGTGTAAGGATTGTAAGCCTGTGGGTCTTCGCCATAAGCCATGACACCGCCATAATTTCCAGAAGTAGGGTCAAAAGGTAAAATACCTGCAATCGCATATTGCATATCAAAACCTGCCGTATTTGTTGGTGCGGGGTCAGTATAACCTTCCTCTAAGGCGTATAAAAACTTAGACCAGTTGCCATTGAACTTAACGCCCGTGTTCATATTGCTATTCAATTTATAATCAAAATTGAAACGGGCATTGTATTGTTTGTAATCATTGTTGATTTGAAGCCCCGCCTCTTTTTTCATACCAACGGAAACAAAAAAGTTTGATTTATCCGAACCACCCGTAGCCGAAAGATTATAGTTTTCGAGCGCACCTTGCCGTTGAATGACATCCCACCAATCTGTATTAGGGTAACGCAAAGGGTCAATCATGCCCAAAGCCATCCATTGGTCAACCGTTCCATTTTTGTAAATCAAGTTGCTTTGAAGTGTATTCGTTTGAGCTCTGCGTTGTTCCAAAGTCAAAGCAACAGGATAGTTTGCGAGGAAGTCAAACGCCTTCGTTGGTACAGTCATCGCCATATTGCTGCTGAAATTAAGCGACGTTTTCTTCATGCCTTTACCCGTTTTGGTGGTAATAAGAATAACACCATTCGCCGCTCTTGAACCATAAACCGACGCCGAAGTCGCGTCTTTTAGCACCGAAACTGTTTCAACGTCGTTGATATTGATTCGGTTGATGTCCACGTCAGGAATACCGTCCACAACGATTAATGGGCTGCTGTTATTCACAGTGCCCAATCCGCGTATCAATAAGGCAGCACCATTTCTTCCTGCCATACCCGAGTTTTGAATCGCCGCCAAACCTGGCACCAATCCACTCAACCCAGATGAAACATTAGGCACTGCACGACCTACTAATTTTTCATCCACATTGACGGTTCCAACAGATCCGACTAAGTTCACCTTTTTTTGGCTACCATAACCGACCACGACGACTTCAGTTAAAACCCCCGATTCTTTTAAAGTAATATTGATAACCTCTCGTCCACCAATAGCAATAACTTGCTTTTCGTAACCGACAAAACTGAAAACCAAGTTACCTTTTTTCTCAGCATCGGTCAATTCAAGCTTAAAATTGCCGTTTTCATCGGTGAGCGTCCCTTTAGTCGTGCCTTCCAATACGACACTTGCACCAATCAATGGTTCGTTTTTATCATCTGTCACTTGCCCTGTGATGACAAACGCCGGAAGTCGTTCTTCAATCCGTTCAATTCTCGTTAATGGCAAAACATCAATACTGGATGTCTTTTGATTGTCTATCTTTTTCAAGATAATCATCTTTTCCATCACCTCGTAGTCCAACTGACGCGGTTGCAACAGATAGTCTAAAACTTTTGACAATGGCTCGCCCGAAAAAGAAGCGTTCACTTTTTGAGTCGATTGAATCAGTTTCGAGCTAAACACAAACCGTATATGCGTTTGCTTTTCAATCTGCTTCAACACCTTCGAAAATGTTTCATCGTTGGCTTGGAGATAGATTTTCTGATTTAAGTCGCCTTGTGCTTTGGCATCATGGGCATAACCCATGCTTGTAAAGCAGATAGCGAGCAGTAATTGAGCAATAGTCATTCTCATTGCTTTAAAGAATAGTTCGTAAAGAGTCTTTTTTTTCATAACTTTGTTACGTTTTGTTTAGTCAATTTATGATATACGAGCAAAACAACTTCCTTACATCTTCTGATCAAGATGCTCGGTTTGGTTAATCTGAACCTAAATAAGGATTTTTTTAAAGTCGGTGATGCGTCAACATCGCCGGCTTTATTTTAAGGCAGGTGTCATCTTTTTTTTTCATATCATTCGTGTTGTTTAAAATTATTAAAAATGTATTATCAAATAGTAAAGGTGAAGTCGTTTTTTCCTAAAAATACTGAGGGGGTAAAAATTCATAATTCATAGTTCATAGTTCATAATTCATTTGCACCCTTTACTCTGAATAATTATCTGTCCATCCAAAACCTCATAACGGGCGCCGATAGCTTTACAAATAATATTGAGTTTATCATATAACGTTTGGTCTGTCAAAGGTGCTGTAACAGGGCAATGTTTTAAGATACCTTCGTCATACACAATATTGATGCTGTAAGCCTCTTTTATTACTTTAAAAGCTTCACTTGCAGGCGTATCATCGAAATCAAAATTCACGGGTTTCGTATCGTTTTTAGGCACAACAATAGCCGGTTCTGCCACCAAAGTCTTGATTAATTGCTCAATATCGCGTTTAAACACAATCTTTTGATTGGGTGTCAAGACCAATCCTGTCAGTGTACCATTATTTATTTCGGCGGCTTGTTCTTGATTTTTCTTAGAAAAAACGGAGACTCTACCTGTTTTTACTTCGACAGTCACTTCTTTATCCTCTTTGTAAGCTCTAATCGTAAAACTCGTACCCAATACTTTTGTCACCAACTCATTGGCATAAACGAAAAAAGGTTTTTTCGGATTTTTAGCCACTTCAAAAAAGGCTTCTCCTGATAGATAGACAACTCGATTATCGCCATTAAAAGAAGGTTCATAACTGATACGGCTCCCTTTTTTTAAGGTAACCACACTGCCGTCCCGTAAGGTCACAATTTGAGGCGCATCTGTTTTGTTTATAGTTTCGATTAATGGCGTATTTGTTCCAGAAACCAAACTTTCATATACATTACCCAGCCGATTGTTTTTTTGTACGACCCACGCCCCAAAGCCTAAACTAACAACCAAAGCTATAGAAGCGGCTATTTTAAACCACGTTTGGCGGTAAAAAACAGCTTTGTATTTCACAATTTCTAATTCATGCACCCCCTCAGTATCTTTATCCTTTTCGGACAACTTTTCCTCATTTTTTACTTTTTGAATCGTCTGCTGCACTAATTTCCGAATCTCTTGATCGTTGATACTTGGTTCTTTAACTTTTATGGCGCGAACAATCTCACTTGCTTCATTTACGATGTCCCACTTTTCAGGGTTCTCAGACAGCCACTGATGCCATTGGGCATTCGTTTCGATTGTGGGTGACAAAACCCATTCTCGAAATAGGTCGTTCCAAACCAAATCTTGTAATGTACTGTTTTTATATTTTTCCATATTAAACATGAAGTGTTCGTATGGTAGAGACAAAACAAGCTTCTACATACCATTCATTTTTAAGTTTTTTTCAAAAAATATTTTCAGAAGAATAATAGATACAAAACAAAAAGGGTGTAATACTCATCTTTCCAATTTTTTCTAATCCCTTTAAAGGCGATTTGCAGAATATTGGAAACGGTTTGAGGGGTAATACTCATCACTTGTGCGATGTGTTCGCGGTCTAAATTTTGAAAAAATCGAAGATAGACGATTTCTTTCTGGCGTTTGGGCAACGCTGCTAATGCGCAGTGTATTTGCTTGGATAAGGTGCGTGTAGATTCGTTCTCTATAAAAGTATCTTCTACTGAAAATTCAATTTCAAGCAAACGGCTTTCTTCGTCTATAGATTTGTCCAAAAATTCACCTTTTTTATGGCGATGAATGCGCCGCCGCAACGAAGCCATCAAATAAGCCTTCACGGATACTTGCTGCGATAGGTGTTCCCGATGTTCCCAAAGATAGAGAAACAGATCTTGAATGGCGTCCTTGACATACTCGGAATCATTTGAAAACTTAGAACCATACTGAAACAATGCCCGAAAATGTGTCGTCATTATCGTGTCAAATGCGACAATATCGCCCTCGAGGAAGGCGTGCCATTGTGCTATATCTGTGAGTTCTTTCATTGCAACAAAGTAAAGGTAAATTTTGACAATTCATTCCTTTCTTGGGGGATTTATTGATTCTATTTTGGGCAGAAGACTCTGTTGACCCTGCTGAAACGTGTGAAACACCTCTGTCCTATTCAGATGCTGTTTTTGATATAAAATATGGGGTGAACCTGAAAAATGGTCAACGCTTGTACCACAAGACAACGGTGCGAGACCGATTAAGACCATTGGTTTAGCATTACCGCATCGATTGACTATTTAAAAGTCGGCTATTTTGCTGGATTTGGAAAGGGAACGAGTGGTGGGTTTGGATGGACAGAAGTTTTAAAATGAAATACTTTAGATAGAAAGCTATTCAAAATATTAAATTGATAGAACGATTACCTCTGACATACCATCAAAATCTTTAGAATTGACAGTGGCGATGGTATTGATATGATGACCAAGACCGATAGAAGCTATTTCAACGTCAAAAACTTTGTTTCCACGAGGTTGGTATTTTTGAATCAGGTTCTCAAATTCGATAAGGCTCTTGGCGGTGGGCATAAGTATTTGAACATTCTGTTTGAGGTCTTCATAGAATGTCCAAACGTTTATAAAAGGCTGGTTTTGTTTTGACAATACAGCAAAATATTCAGACACATTTTTTGTTGTCG
>JANMJN010000551.1:0-4857 GCA_031371355.1 Saprospiraceae bacterium | reverse complement strand
AGAACCACCCAGCAGATACTGAACACCTGCATTGGCATGGGTTTCGATGTACGTCGAGTCGCGTTTATAGAGGTCAAAAGCCCCCTCAAAACCATAAGGTAAGTTTAAAATATAAGGATAAGAAGCCTTAACATTGAGGCGTGGCGATTGCGGACGCAGGTTTTCAAAATTGGCATAAATGCGTTCACCAACCCCAAAAAGATTCTGAAAATCAGCCGTTCCATTGAAAGTAATGCCAAATTTTTGAGAACCATCAGGCTGAATAGTAGGTTGAACACCGACCAAAAAATCCCAACGTGAGGCTTTTCGATTGTCAATTAATAAATTAACAACTGCATGACCCCCCTCAGTAAAACGCACCGTTGGTGGCTTCCTAACCGTTAAATAAGGCAATTCTGCCAAGCGAGCCGCCATTTTCAAGACCTTTGACCGATTGAACAAACTACCTTTTTTGACATCTAAATAGTTCTCTAAAAAATGCGGTGAAATTTTGGCGAAGCCTGACAATTCAATCGAATCAAACCGAAAGGATGCACCTGTTTTCATCATCAAAGCCGCAGAAATCGCTGTATTTTCGACATGGATGCTATCAAGCCATACTTGCGCGAAAGGGAAACCTGTATCTTCTGCAAAATTCAAGAGTTTTTCCTCAATATCTGCCATCTCTTTTGCTGAAAAAGGTTTGTTCTCAAAAAGCCGTTCTCGGTACCCGACTTGGGAAAGATAATCTGGGTTGACATTACCGTTGCGCAGATTTGCCCATTTGTAAGGCTTTCCTATATGAATGTAAGCAATAATATTTTTTTGAAAAATAAGTATGGAATCAAACGAGGCTTCTAAGTACGTTTGGGTATGAAGTTGTTTCAATACCCCCCTCAGTATGTTAACGGCAGAAGCCGTATCAGAAGCCGTTTTTGAGTAATTAACATTGTTTTTTATGAAAAAAGCCGAGTCTTGTGGGTTTTCATAGCGCAACTCAATCGAAACTTGCGCTTGAGTTTCAATATTTAAAAGAAGAAAAAAGAAAAAAATAGAACCAACTTTTATCAATTTTCTCATTGTTATTTTGCCAAAAGAGCCATCAATTGTTTATTAAAATCAGTTAGGTTATCTCCAAGCGATTGAAAAAAATCCGAATCAAATTTTTCAACCGTTTTGACAGCAAATTCTGCCATTTTTTTGCCTTCCGTTGTCAATTTAACCGTTTTTGCTCTTGTATCAGTGGCATGTTCTTGTCGTCTCAACAGCCCCTTTGCTTGTAAGGTTCGTAAAACAGTGGAGGTTGTCATCGGGTCAATTTTAGTATGATTTGACAACACGACTTGAGTGACATCCTCGTTGTGCATAGACAGCCAAAGCGTACTCGCCAACAAAACAAACTGAGAATGCGTCAAATCGTATATTTCAAGTGCCTTTTTTATTTCTCTTTGCCATAAGTTTGTGACTTGCCACAACAAAAAGCCAGAGCTTTCTTCAGGCGTTTCGACACTAAATGGTGTTTCCCTCTTTTTCATTTTGTAACATTTTTGACTTTATGAAACTAAAATCATGCTCTTTTATTTCAAAAAAACCAAAACGGAACGGGTATCCCCACCTACTTTTGTTTTCAATAAAATCAAGTTGATTAATTAAAGGCAAAATAGAAACTTCTGCACAATCGAAAAACTTTATATTTCTTCTAAAAGGTACAAAATTAGGTGTCATTTGGAAAGGATACACATCTTCATCCATTGCACGCCCAATTGCAGTAAACGACTGCAACTTGACATCGCCGTCCATTGACAATTTAGGTGAATATACAATGAGCCAGTCATCGGGCTTTATGCGCTTTAATGGCGCTTCTTTGCCATGACAAACTTGCATAAAACCGCCCGATCTGCCCCGCATTGCGTGGTCTTTTGAGACAACAGCTATCCAATATCTGTGATTGCTCATAGTTTACTGGCGTATTTTATTTGTTCAACCATTTCAGTAGGTAAGCTGTCAACGATGCCTTGTGCTACAATTTTCCGCCATAAAAAACCTAAAACGCCTTTTACCGTCATGGTTGTCGTTATTTTTAACCCCTCAGTAGTGTCTTCAAAAGTATGGTCGCCATACATTTGGGCTAATGGAAAACGTGTAAAATCAGTGAATTTTTGGTTTTCGATGGTCTCTATTAATTCAATTTTCACTTTCGGACCATCTTTAGGCTTTAATTCAAAAAAATTTCCTTTTTCAAATTTGCCTTCCATTTTGGCATATTCAATGCCTCTGTCCCAGTTATGCCAGTTGTTAACATCTGCGAAAAGTTTCCACATTTGCTCTTTGGTTACATCCTTGGTAACGATAAAGTAAGACTTTGTCCACATGCTTTTGATGATTTTTGTTTAAATAAATTTATTATCAGTACAAATATAATAAGCATACTTATTAATTTGCAAATAAATTTCCATTTTTTTCATAAAAAAAATCAAAAGCCTTGTAAACGGTGCGTTTACAAGGCTTTTGATATATAAAACATAAAAATCAGAAGTATATCAAACCAATTTCAAAATCAATTTGCCGATTTTATCACCGCCAAAAAGCAACATTAAAGTTGGTAAAAATGCTTCAACACCACCTTCGACAATGTGTTCTTTCGACTTCATTTTACCTTCATTGAGCCATTGACCCATAGCCATAGCTGCTTCTTGATAGCGCGGCGCATAATCAAAAACGACCATGCCTTCCATCCGTGCGCGGTTGACCAAAAGGGATAAATAATTTTTAGGTCCAACGACCCCCTCAGTATTATTGTATTGCGATATCGCCCCGCATATGACAATACGTGCTTTCATCCGCAACATCGATAGACAGGTATCTAAAATCTCACCGCCGACATTATCGAAATACACATCAATGCCTTCTGGACAAGCTGCGCGCAAAGCCGAACGCAAATTGCCTGCTCGGTAGTCAACACCCGCATCAAAACCGAGTTCGTTGACCATATAATCCACCTTGTCCTGTCCACCAGCAATACCAACGACGCGGCAACCTTTGATTTTTGCCACTTGACCCACAACCGTACCAACAGCTCCTGCACCGCCTGAAACGACGACGACATCACCTTCTTTGGCTAAACCGACATCGAGAAGACCAAAATAAGCCGTCATACCCGGCATACCGAGTGTCGAAAGCCAAGTGCTCATAGGGGCAAGGTGCATATCAATTTTTGTTAACCCTTTGCCTTCTTTTGCTAACCAATATTGTTGAACACCTGGACTACCCGTCACGAAATCACCCACAGCAAATTTAGGATTTTCGGAAGCAATCACCTTTCCTGCACCAGCTGCCCGCATGACTTCCCCAATTTGAACAGGGCGGATATAAGAACGCGCATCATTCATCCAACCGCGCATGGCAGGGTCGAGAGAGAGTTGTTGTACCTCGACCAAAACATCGTTTGTACTGAGGGGGGGCGTTTCTTCAACAGTCAATTGAAAATCTGATTCTTTAGGGTTGCCAACGGGTCGTGCTGCGAGGCGGATTTGTTTGTTTTGCATAAACTATTTTTTTATATTTATTGAATGAACAAAATAACGGATTTTAACGGTAAGAACTGCTACATTTGCGCTGAAAAAACTAGAAAATGAAAATTCTCATACTGAACGGACCTAATTTAAACCTTCTTGGTCGGCGTGAACCACATATATATGGTAGCGAAACGTTTGAAGATTATCTCGATATTTTGAGAAAAAACTACCCCTCAGTATACATCGAATATGTCCAGTCAAATCACGAAGGCGTTTTGATTGACAAACTCCACGACATTGGTTTTGACGCTGATTATACAGGTGTTGTACTCAATGCCGGCGCATTGACACATACCAGCGTTGCCATTGGCGATGCGATTGGCGGTATCAAAACACCTGTTGTCGAAGTACATATTTCAAACGTTCATGCACGAGAAACATATAGGCATCATTCCTTCATTTCGGCGAAGGCGGCGGGCATAATTGTCGGTATGGGTTTGATGGGCTATAAATTAGCGATAGAATTTTTATTGACAAAACATTGATAATCAAGGGTGAACAAAATCAGATTGATTTTGTTTTTTAGAAGTTGAGAGAATGTCTTTGTTTATTCTCTAATAAGGTTTAATTTTGTAATAAATATAACAATCGACAATGAATGCAGTAGCAGAAAGTGTAAAAACACAGCCCATTATCTTAACTTCAGGTGCTGTCAAACAACTCAAAAACATCGTTTCCGAACAAAAAATACCTGCTCATTTTGGCTTACGCGTCGGTGTGAAAGGCGGCGGCTGTTCAGGCTTTTCCTACGTATTGGGATTTGATGAGCAAAAAGAAGGCGATGAAATTCATGAAGTGAACGGTCTAAAAGTCCTAATGCAGACTTCACATGCGATTTATCTTCTAGGAATGGAGATTGACTTTTTAGATGGCTTAAATAATCGCGGATTTTCATTTAACAATCCAAATGCGACAGAGTCTTGTGGTTGTGGCACGTCATTTGCGGCGTAATCATATATGTAATAAAGTCGTCTCTCGTTATAGAGTTTCTTGACCGTTTACATCCTCTAACTTGGTAAGTTTTATGTATAAGTATAAAATCTCGTTCTCCATCTCGATGGAAACGGGATTTTTTCATTTAAAAAAAAAAATTGCCCACCGATAAGCCGGATTCTGTTTCTCAAACCGAAAAATCGGTCAAAGATGCCTATCATTTATCTACGCTTTTCATCACTAAAAAGCTGTATCTGCCTACCCTCCGTGCAGTGCGAGCCACACTGTTCCCGATTGCTCGAGAGCCACGGTTTATTTGGCATTTCAACCCACAAGGTTTATCCGCTTCCCACATTGCTGTGAGACGCTG
>JANMJN010000489.1:0-2196 GCA_031371355.1 Saprospiraceae bacterium | reverse complement strand
CGTCGGACGCAACGAAGCGGACAATCAACTCATGGTTGACAAAATCAAAGCCATGAAAGGCAAGGCATTTTCCGTCACCACCGAATTAACGAAGCCAAAAGACTGCCAAAAAGCCGTCGAAAAAGTCGCCAAAAAATACGGACGCATTGACGGTTTGGTCAATAATGCGGGTGTTAATGACGGTGTTGGGCTTGAAAATGGCAATTATGAACGTTTTGTCGCGTCCTTGCACAGCAATTTAATACATTATTATCTCATGGCGCATCATGCCCTCCCCTATCTGAAAGAATCGAAAGGGGCTATTGTCAACATCGGTTCAAAAACGGCGGAAACAGGGCAAGGCGGCACATCGGCTTATGCCGCAAGCAACGGTGGACGCAATGCCTTGACCCGCGAATGGGCTGTTGAATTGTTGAAATACGGCATCCGTGTCAATGCGCTGATTGTGGCGGAATGTTATACACCTTTATATGATAGGTGGATAAAAACGTTGCCGAATCCAGAGGAGACATTGGCAAAAATCACATCTAAAATCCCGCTTGAAAATCGCATGACAACATCGGAGGAAATCGCCAACATGGTCGCATTTTTATTGTCCGATAAATCGAGTCATACGACGGGGCAATTGATTCATGTGGACGGTGGCTATGTGCATTTGGATAGGTCATTAATCTGATTTTTAGACCACAGATTGGACAAATTCGACTGATTTACGCTGATTTTTTTTACTTCCTTTCAGGATAACAAAGAAAAAATCAGCGCAAATCAGTCGAATCATTAAAATCAGTGGTCTAACAAAATATCAAAAAGTATAAAATAAATCACATTCTCTAAACGCGGTAAAACCTAATTTTACACCGCATTATTTTTCAATAAATAAAAATCATGCAAAACGAAAAACAGAAGTACATAGTCCCTTTTATACTCATCACGAGTTTATTTTTTATGTGGGGTATTGCCAATAATTTAAATGGCATATTGATTCCACATTTACGGAAAGCATTGCAATTGAGCAATATGCAATCTACGTTTGTAGATACGGCTGTTTACTTAGCCTATTTTTTAATGGCAATACCTGCGGGGATAATTTTGAAGAAATTTGGGTATAAAAAGGGCATTATTTTAGGTTTATTGATATTTGCGGCGGGTGCTTTATTGTTTTTGCCAGCGGCAGACAATCGGGCTTATGTTGTTTTTCTATTAGGATTATTCATTTTGGGTTGCGGTTTGACGCTTTTGGAAACGGCGGCAAATCCTTATGCCACACGACTCGGCGATACTGAGGGGGCTACTGCGCGACTCAATTTAGCGCAATCTTTCAACGGTTTAGCGGTTTTTGTGGCACCGATTATTGGCACATTGTTTATCCTTTCGGGCAAGGAATACAGTAAAGACCAAATGTTGGCAATGCCAGAAGTTGATAAAATTGCTTACCTAACAGGTGAAGCAGCATCCGTGAAAATGCCTTATTTGATATTAGCAGGTTTTTTGATTTTATTAGCAATTATCTTTTTCTTTATAGATTTGCCTGAGTTAGAAGAAAAGACCACTGTTCAATCAAAAGGCGGCATTTTTGATACTTTGAAATACAGCCATGTCAAATGGGCTGTTATTGCACAATTGTTTTATGTGGGCGCACAAGTCTGCGTCACCAGTTTTTTTGTTAGAATGGCAATAGCAGGTGCGGGTGTGGATGAAAAAACGGCGGGTTATTATTTAGGCGTTTATGGTTTGTTGTTTATGATAGGTCGTTTTGCGGGAACAGCCATTATGCGCTTTGTCGAACCAGCGAAATTATTAAGTATTTATGCTGTTGTGTCCATTTTATTGAGTTCAATTGCCATTTTTACTGAGGGGAAGTTTGTTGTTTTGGCATTGGGTGGTTTAGGCTTTTTCATGTCAATCATGTTCCCAACGATTTTTTCATTGGGCATTGTGGGCTTGAAAGAGGAGACGAAACCCGCTTCGTCGTTGATTGTTATGGCAATTATTGGCGGCGCTGTTTTCCCTGTTATCATGGGTCGTATCATTGACAATTCAGGCGATAATATTCAAGCGGGTTATATTGTACCTTTGGTTTGTTACTTTTTTGTATTGTATTTTGGCTTGGTTGGACATAAGGTTCAAAAAGAGGCTTGATTACTGAGGGGGGATAGCCGTAACGTCGGCGAGGTTTTAAACCTCGCCGACGTTTAA
>JANMJN010000464.1:0-8245 GCA_031371355.1 Saprospiraceae bacterium | reverse complement strand
GCGAACTACTGAGGGGTATTTGCGGCTACTCGATGGCGATTGGCAGATGGCTTTGGCAACGCTTTATAGAGCCAGAAAAACTGCTGGAGTTGACAATTTGATGATTGAACAAATTGAAAGCTATGTTTTATTGGCACGCATTATGGGCTTACAAATCGCTGATAATCAAATGGATAGCACTGTCGCTGTTATAAGGGCAAGTAGAGCGTTTGCTTCGGATGCAGATTTCGACCCTATTTTAAAAGAAAAACTTAGCTCTATTTTTAGAGAAAATGGTAATATCGGTGCGGCTTTTTTATGTGAAAAAAGTTTGGGCGATTTAGAGAAAAACCCGACGATGGCACTTGTCGAAGACTTGATTCGGCTTAGCCAAAAACAAAACAAAACGCTCATTGAACGCGAATTGACAACCGAAGGCGGCAAAACGATAGAACCGCAACTTTGGGATTTGAAAGGCATGTATTACCTCAGCCGTTTTCAGCTTGAAGCAGCGACCGAAGCCTTTAACCAAGTGCCTCCTGAACGACGTGTGCGCCGTTACACGCCGTTTGCGGATAATATCAAAGACTGCATACATTGTCCATCAAGCGATACGACAGGGGTTATGGACAAATATACTTTTGTAAGGACTTTACTCGATTTGCAATATCGCGCCAATGCTGCTCTCGATCAAGCCGCACCTTATTACTATAAACTCGGTTTGGGCTACTACAATATGACCTATTTTGGCAACAGCAGTGGGCTTGCCGATGCTTTTCGAGATTGGCGGTCGTGGCAACGCATCAATCAAGGAAAAAATGTTTTTCCAGTCAAAAACAATCCTTTAGGCAATATGGAAGTCTTGGATTGCTCGATTGCTAAGCATTATTTTGAGTTAGCACGCCAATTGTCTTGGAATTCAGACCGTGAACTATCTGCAAAAGCAGCATTTTGGGCTGCCAAATGCGAGCAAAACCTGTTTTTCATCAGTGCCGAAAATCACTATCGGACGGGTAGCAAATTAGTGCCCGACCTACCCCCTCAGTATCGGACGTATTTTGAGCTGTTGAAAAACTATTATGGCAATACCGCTTTTTATCAACAAGCTCGTTCTGAGTGTAAGTATTTGAGTTTTTATACGGCTAAATGATGTATGGGCGGTTTGTCTTATCTTGCAGCCTTATTTTAAAACTAACAAGCGTCGAAAATAAAAATGATGATTCGTCCAGCACTTTTAGCTGATTTTGAAGGCATTTTTCGTTTATATAAAACAGTAGCCGCACAAGGCAATGGTATTGCACGTTTTGAAGACGAAATTACTGAGGGGTATGTCCGTGAAAATTTAACACGCAGTTTGAATGACGGCATCGTTTTAGTCGTTGAATCGGATGGACAGATTGTCGCAGAAATACATGCCTACCGAATGGGTATCCGTATTTTTGAACACGTTTTGAGTAATTTGACCATTGCCGTACATCCTGATTTTCAAGGACAAGGTATTGGTTTTCAATTATTTAAACAATTATTAGAAAAAGTAGAAAATGAGATGCCACATATTTTGAGGGTTGAATTGCACGCCCGCGATGGCAACGAAGCAGCGATTCGGCTCTATAAAAAATTAGGTTTTGAATTAGAAGGTTATTTGAAAAACAGAGATAAATTGGCAGATGGCTCATTCTACGACGATATTTCCTTCGGTTGGATGAATAAAAATTACAAGCAGCAAGAGGTAAAAGGCAATTTGAAAGAGACAAAAAGCAAAGGGTAAAATCAAACCAGTACACCAATAACGCATAACGAAACAGAATGAATTATTTAAAAATACTTGACCGTTATATCATCAAAAAATACTTGACAACTTTCGGGTTTGTTTTGTTGATTCTGTCACTCATTGCTTGTGTCATTGACTTAGGAGAAAAAATTGAGGATTTCAAGCATGAACATGTGCCTGTAAAAACGATAATATTTGACTATTACCTCAATTTTATTCCACATATCAACGCTCTATTGTTCCCACTGATCGCCTTGATTTCAGTTGTTTTTTTTACTTCCCGTATGGCTTATGATTCAGAGATTATTTCTATTTTAAATGCAGGCGTGAGTTTTCAACGACTGATGCGTCCCTACTTGATTGCAGGCGCTATGATTGCTGTTGTACATTTGGCTTTCAATCATTATATCGTTCCAAATGGTAATAAAAAACGGTTGGGCGTTGAGCGTCAACACGTTTGGAAACACAACGACAAGGGCAAATACGAGAATGTGCACGTCCTTTTAGACCCTAAAACAGCTGTTTTTATTGGCTTTTTCAACAAAAATGATACAACAGCAAGGGATTTTAGAATTGAAAAGTTTGACTCGGCAGGCAATATTCTCAGCATTATCAAAGCTGAAAATGCCGATTGGAAAGGTTACCCGAACAAATGGCAACTTAAAAATTTGTCACGACGAACTTTCGGCAGCTTGTACGAAAGCCTTGAAACCAATATCTCTGTCCTTGACACAACGCTCGCTTTAGCGCCCGACGACTTTTCTCAATATTTGAATCAAAACGAGTTGCTGACGACAGGTGAACTGCGTACGGAAATTGCCAAACGCGAAAGTCGTGGTATCGGCAATACGAAACCTTTTGAAATAGAAATGCACCGCAGAACAGCTGACGCGTTTACAATTATCATTTTAACTTTTATTGGAATGGCTATCGCTGCAAGGAAAGTGCGTGGTGGTATGGGGTTTCACTTGGCATTGGGCATCGGTATTGGAGCTATTTATATTGTTATCTCTAAATTTTCAGCTACTTTTGCGCAACAACCTGATGTGCCGACGTGGTTAGGGGTTTGGATTCCGAACTTTGTTTTTGGAGCTATTGCATTGTTTCTGGTGTCGAGAGCGCAGAAATAAGGCAAAAAAAATTGACGCAAGTTTCACACTTGCGTCAATTTTTTGAGATTTAAAAATTATATGTGAAACCAATACGTAAATCAAGTGGGCTTTGTAAGGTGCTTTTATCTATTGAAAAATTGTATAATGCCATAATTTCATAGCCCAGTAAGCCGCCTGAATTATAGCCAATGCCTGCGTAATAATTCATTTTATTGTCTCTAAAGGTGAATGGTTTACCGTCAACATCTTTAATTATTACCCAACGTGACGTTTCCGAGCCAGGTATTTGAGCACTATAATAATCGGCTTCGGCGTGTACAAAGAAGTTTTTAAAAGCCTTATAACGTGTAAATGCGCCAACAGTATAGTCAGTCAGGTTTACACCAATATTTTGATTGGAGTTATCCCGAATTTTAAGACGTGTATAGTTAAACCCTACACGAGGACCTGCCGACAAGCCGCCAATGATTTTATAACCCACCATAGGTGTCAAACCAATTGTAAACGCGCTATACGTGTTACCATCGCCATCAAAATTCAAATTGAAACTGCCGCCATACCACAAGCGGTGTTTGAAACCACCCGACTCATCGAAATATTGGTCGGTTTTCTTAGCAGTTGTTTTCTTTTTTGTACTTGTACTCGGCTTGTTATCAGGGCTTTCCGATTCAGCTGGTTGCTCTGTTGTCGGTGTCTTTTTCTTACTTGGTTTGATTTGAGCCGAAACGGTAAGCGTCGTTGCAAACACTAAAAGCAAAGCTAAAATGCCATTTTTCATTATTGTATTCATAGCTATTAGATTAAAATTGTGAATAATTTAAGTTCGTTTTAGAGCTGAATGCTCATGTTAGATTTAGAATTTTGTAAAAAGTTTAACAAAAATACCCTTTTACATTAATAACGTGAATTTCAGCGTGGTGGATTCTGAAAAATAATTAAAGTTTCGTTAAAACATTCATTATTCACGAAACCCAAAACTATGATTTAAAGGAGGGTGGTACTGAGGGGGGCATTTTCACCAATTTTTTTTCGATTAAAAACGCTCGCCAAGCTGCAGCCCTCTTGGACGTATTGAAGGTATAGAATGTTTGATTTTCGTTTAGTTTTTCATGAAAACCTAAGCGTGTATCGAACTCAAATTCCAATAATTTAATAATACCATAAGTAAAATAATCACGCTGTGTACCACCGCCTGTAAAGGGCATAACGGACTCATGAGTCAAGGCGGCGTAAATTTTTTCATAATTTAATCCCCCCTCAGTATGCCAAAGGTTTAAACCAAATTGTTTCAAATAAAAACTATAAAAGGCTTTGGGCGACATTTTTTTGTGGTTGTCTATCAGTTGTGTTATCGTTGCTTTATCACTTGAAAAAATAGGAATACCGAAATCTGTTTGCAAAAAAGTCAAAGGCGATTCCTTTACAGAGGCGAGGTTTTTCTGTTCCCAAAAAGTAGCCACAACGCCAATGTCCTCATATTGAACCCTTGCTAATATAGCTGATTGAACAGCCACTTTAATGGTGCTGTTGCCTTCAAGTTCCAATGTACTTGTCAATTTTTCTGTTAATGTGTGTCCAATATTCCCTAATTCTGAAATGTGTATCTGAGTGACTTGTTCTTCAAATTCAGACAAAAACTCACTGTTAATCAAATAGTTACGCATAGTGAATACAATTGTGTCTTTTTGTGAAGATTGTATTGTATTGTTGTGAATCAAATTATTGAACCATGTGACTTTAAACATATCATTCCAAAAGGAACCCTTTTCATCTATCGAATAAGTAGCCGTTTGCTTATTGATAAATGACCAAAGTCCTTGTTCTACAAGTGAGTCAGTCGGCGAAATATCTACTTTGAAAATGCCAAGAAAATCATCTAAATCTTTTGGTAAAATCGCCTTATCTGAAAACATTTTGAGGTCATTACTGACCGTCAAATGGTCTTTTAATTTAAACCGTCGGAGACTACTGAGGGGGACTGTTTTTTTCAAAAAGCCAATTAATTGAGGCTTATATTGGTCTGAATAAGTAGAATCTAAAACAAAATCGTTTATTTCGTCAATAGAGATTTCTGAAGCCGCTGCCAATTTTTCTATCTTTTCGGCAACTGACACTTGTGTTTTTTCTTGAGATTTGGCTTCATGTGCGTCGTCATTTATGAAGGTCGTGGGCGGATTCAGTCTTGTTAAAATATAATTTCGTATATCCGAGTCTCCTTCCGTTCGAGCTATTTTAGCCAATCGTTCACGGAGTATTTCATTTTTTATATCTAATTTATGATCATACAGACCTGATGTTCCTCCCGTTCCAATACGCTTAAACAAGATAGATTTTTTGATATATAAATTCAAAGCTGTATTATCTGAAATGACTTCCTCCCAATGTTTTGAATAAAAAATATCAAGTATGCGACTAACTGAAAAATTCATTGCTAAATCGTTAGAATTGAATAACCCGTAATATTCCAGTGCGGACACATCTTTTAAAGAAAGCATTTCAATACATTGATTTTCAATATCATACCTTTTAGTAGGTGCATTGGTGGATGACAGCAGTATCAATATAGAATCCAATCCTTGAGGTAAATCTAGGTTAATTTTTCTGGCACGACAATAGGCTGTGAACTGGGTCATATACTCTAAAAAAGGATAATTTATCTCTGGTAAACGCACATTATAAGTGCGTAAAAGAGGTCGAAATTTTTCCATGGTTGCGGCCACAATAGAAGGGTCGTTTTCTGTTAATTGCTTAAATGCTGCCATCGCAACCGAGTCGTTAGACGAACCCAACCGACGGACAAGCCGTTCTATTTCCTCTGTTCGTTCAACCATTTCTGAATGGCTTAAAAAACGTTCTGTCGTGTTGTCCCATTCAAAATCTTCGTGATGAATTGCCCACCAATGAACATAATTCTTCCACTTCTCAATTTCCTCATCCTCGGTTGTTTTGTTTTCAGGAAATGTAGGAATCAAGAGGTTATTTGTTAATTTTTGCAACAATTTGGTGTATTCGTCTTTTTCATTCGGTTTCAAACGCACTTGTGCCGCAAGAAAAAACAATAAACGCGGGTTATGTGTCTCTAAAAGGTCGTGTAGGGCATTGCGTTGTACCCAATGAGGCACGTTCGAGTGGCTCAATATTTTGCCATAATAGTCCACTTTTTCATAAAAAAATGACTCTCTAAAGGTCAAACTGTGGTCATATCCGTAGGCTCGTAGAGCCTCAAATGTACCTAAGGAGTCGAGTAAATGGCGGGCTTGAGGAACTGAAACGGCGATATTAGTTAAGTCGAGGAATACACCAGACAAAAGCTCTGGCTGGACTAAGCCACGTTCAACCGCCTTAAAAATTGCTTGCAGGCTTACTAAGGAAGGGTCTGTTTTCAGACCTTCACACAAGCTCAAATAAGCATCGTCGAAGCCCTGTCCGAAAGGTTCAGAAACTAAGGTTCGGCGCAACCAATCATATGCATCCCGTGTTTTTAATGCGCTCATTTCTTGTATAACTGATTGAATCACAGTGTCTTTCTGTTTTTTAAGACAAAGAGAATCAAATTTTTGAGCTAAAAGAGCGCGTTTTACTGAGGGGGGAGGTTGTGCCGTTTTCCTAATAATTTGAACTTTGAACAATGATGTATCTAAACTTTGTTCTTCAATTGGTGTTCGATAAAAAGCTTTAAGAATTTCAGAAAATTTTATATGAGACTCATTGTCGTAAAAAAAACTGAGAAAATCGGTGCGAGAAGCCGTTGAAATGTTGATTTCCTTTTTTGTAAAAAAAGTATAACGTTTTAAGGTCTGACGGGTCACATCGGCATAATTCGGTTTGTCGAGGAAAGTCGCTAAATCGCGCAGCGCACGCTTGTTACCTTTTTGTATTTGTTCCTCTAATTCCGACCACAGCGCAGCCATGCCCGTTGGTGCTTGGGCGATAAGCATAATGTTGTGAGAAACAAACAGAAATGCAAGCAAATATTTTATAAAGCGAAAACGATGATACATTAAAATATAGTCTTACGCTACACTCGCAAGAATCGTGACAAAAATTTAAAATTCCAAAAATTCCAAATTCCAAGATTTTGGAATTTTGGAATCTGGAACGTATATTTCCAATGTGGCATAGTAACTTTACGCAAAAAGTTTATTATATTACCAAAACTCAATATTCAATATGTTAAAAATGATTAAAAACTCCTTTTTTGTACTCCTCTCCTTTGGTTTTGTTTTGTTTTTTTCGGCTTGTAAAAGTGAAAACAAAGAAGCCGAAACCCTTTTAAATCAAGAGATTATGAAAGTTCATGACGAAGTGATGCCTAAAATGGGCGAAATAAATCGCATAAAACGGCAACTCGGTGCCTACAAGGACGAAGTACCCGATGACAATGCCGCCATGAAAGATTCTCTTATCAACGCCATTTTGTTACTTGCAAAAACGGAGGACAATATGAACGACTGGATGTCGGGCTATAAATATCCGAATCCAGAGATGAAGCATGACGAAATGATGACATATCTGAAAGGACAACAGGATACGATTAAACAAATCAATAATGAGGTGTTTATGACCATTGCTATCGGCAACGGCTTGTTGAAAAACGCGCCTAAGGCAGTAAAAGAGTAAGGTTAAATATCAGTTTTACTAAATTTCCAAAATTCAGTAAAACTATATAAATTATTGATTCTCATTTCTTTATAAACAAAAAATATGTCAAAATTTAAAATAAGCCGCTTGCTTTTTGCCTTTTGCCTTTTCATTGCCCCCCTCAGTATTTTTATTATTTCTTGTGGAAATGATGCGCCTAAAACATTGCCAATTATTGGTGAACGTTTGGGTTTAACAAACACTGGCGATACAATTTATCCGACCATTCCCGATTTCAGTTTTACCAATCAAAATGGTGAAACAGTGACGAATGCTGATTTTGAAGGAAAAATATACGTTGTGGATTTCTTTTTTACACATTGCCCGACGATTTGCCCAAAAGTAACGGCGCAGATGCTGCGGGTGCATGACCGTTTCAAGGATTCGTCAACCGTTTTATTATTGTCACATTCGATTGACCCTAAGCATGATACGATTGGTCGTTTAAAGGAATATGCTGGAAAACTTGGTGTCATTGCCCCAAAATGGCAATTTGTTACGGGCGTCAAGGATTCTATTTTCGGCATTGCCGACGATTATTTCAGTATTGCGAAAGAAAATCCAAATTCTCCTGGCGGTTTTGACCATTCTGGTCGCCTTATTTTGGTAGATAAAAAACGGCATGTTCGCTCGTTTTGCGATGGCACGGATGCGAAAGATGTTGACCGTTTTATGTTGGATGTGCAAACATTGTTGCGTGAGCAATGATTTTTTTAGACAATTGCCATTAAAAATAAAGCCG
>JANMJN010000445.1:0-15212 GCA_031371355.1 Saprospiraceae bacterium | reverse complement strand
GTAACCATTGAAAATGAATTAAATATACAATTAGGTAAGATTAATTTGTTGGGTAATACGATAACACTTGGCACGTCTATCTCGAACCTTGCTCCACTTATTGGCGGCAGTGATTCAGCCTATTTTTATAATGGCACTATTCGACGTTGGGTCAACAATCCCGATACGGTTAGTTTTCCTGTTGGCACAGCGTCCGCTTATCTCGAAGCCCGTGTGATTGCTGAACAGCAGAGTGGCGGCGGACTTTTGTCGTTAAAATACACGATTACAGACCCGCTTACATGGGGGTTGCCTATCCTAGATAACAATAATTTCACAATCTCAACAACATGTGCCACTTGCGGTGTGTGGGCGGTTGCGACATCCAACAATTTTTTGTCGCGTTATAGGTTAGAATTAAGGCTCAATAACTATCCTGGCATCAATAGCCCCTCAGAATTGCGCATTCTGTATCGTCCATTACCGTCCGAACAATGGCGTACGATAGGTTTACACAGCAATGGCAGTGCACTGGCATCTGGTTATATTGCGCGTCGCACGAACATCACGGCTTTTGGCGAATTTGCGATTGGTGGCGGAGGCAATAATACACTTATACCCGTCGAATTGACCAAATTTACTGCTTCTCGAAAAGGAAATACTGCATTTTTGTTATGGGAAACGGCAACAGAGTTGAATGCAAGCTACTATGAAATAGAACGCAGTAACGATGGTCGGATATTCAAAGCAATAGGTCAAATCAAAGCGCATGGCAATACTTTAGAGCTAAAGCAGTATGAATTCACGGATGCACAACCTGAAAAAGGGATTCAATATTATCGTCTAAAAATAGTGGATAATGACAATACGTATGGTTATTCGCCTATCAGAAGTGTCTTGTTTGATAAGCCCTTAAAAGTATGGGTATATCCGAATCCATTTACCGAAAAATTGATTGTCGAAACCGATATTACTACGGGGGGCAAGCCTTACAATATAGATGTGTTCGAGATGACTGGTAAAGTCTATTTTTCTAAAAAAGATATTGATAGTCAACTATTTAGCCTTGATTTGGCACATCTACCTCATGGTATTTATCTTGCTAAATGGTCAAATGGCAATGATGTTTCTGTTTTTAAAATTGTGAAGCAAAGATAGGAGGCATGACTGGTTGTACTGTTGTATAGTTGTATGTTGTTTTTATTTGTCATTTATATAAAAACCATGCAGCCATACAACAGTACAAATTCTAAGATTTCTTATTCACCCAAAAAGCATTAAAATCTTTAAACGGATAAAACAAAGCACTGCAAGGCTCATGCACCGTTGGAAAATGTTTACCAATCAAAAACGTCAATTCCTCCCCTGCCCTATCGTTGTCAAAATACGTATAAATCGTTGAAAATGAACGTGTTCTAAGGTATTCAATCACCGTATTTTGAAAAGCAACAGAGTGCATAATAATGACTTCGCCATCCGTCAAAGTGTTGCCATAGTATTTTACCGCACTTAAAAAATCGAACATACCTTCAAAAATGGACACCTTATTCTCCTTTTCATCCCCCCTCAGTATTGTGATGTCCTTTTCGACGATGGAGCCTTTGAAGTATTTATTCCGAATTTCAAACCCCCCAGAGCGATTGACAATGCCCATGGCGTAGTAATCCTTATTTGTTTCATTTTGGGTATAAATGACTTCTACAAGATATTTTTGTGCTGTTTTAAGGTCAATATGGCGATCTTCAGTCAGATAACTAATAAGATGAGGGTTAATGATTATTTGCGCTTTTTTGAGAGACAATGGATCTGGCTTTTCAAAACGTTTTTTAGGCGCATCAACCTTATCTTGTTCTGGAAATACGACTTCTAAAAAAACAAGAGCGTCGGAGACATCACAATTGTTAAATAACTGTACAAATTTGAGCACATCGCCACCATTACCGGAGCCGAAGTCGTACCAAACATTTTCCCGAACGTTGACATGAAAACTCGCATCACGTTCTTGTGGACGGAAAGGCGACTTGTACCAAATATCGTTACCATTATGTTTGCTTCTACTGGCTCCGAAACCCAGTTTTTCCAGCAGGATACTGAGGGGTATGTTTTTTGCTTGTTGTGTCGTCATCTCTTAGTTTTCATTTTTTGTTTATTAAATATAAAACCCTACCAAACTTCACGTTGCTCTTACTGATTTTCCGCCCCCGCTCGCTCCCGCCTTTTTTTTCTTTTCATCAATAAAAAAATTTAATTTAAGACGAATAATATAGGAATAAAAAAATAAAGGATACTATATAGGTTTGCATACCAAACTACACGCTGTCATTATACCAAACTACACGTTAATAGTTGATTTAAACCTACCAAACTACACGTTAATAACTTAATCGAAAATCATATTTCCTCTGCGATATACCAAACTTCACGTTGATAACTTTTAACGCCATAAAGTATTGATATTCTATACTAAACTGCACGTAAGATTTTGAGACTTTATACCAAACTTCACGTTGATAACGAACAAACGAAGCTGGTAAAAACCATATTGTTTCAATAATATACCAAACTTCACGTTAGTTTCGTAAACAAATCGGGTATTAACATAGATTTTGACGGTATTGGTGACGGCGAATGAAACATAGTCAAACCTTTGTTCGGATCTTCTTCGATACGTGCATTTGGGTATTGCGACTTTACCGTGAGCAATGTCTTCCTAAATACCTGTTTGAACTTAAACATTTGGTCATAACCATAGCCAAATTGCTCTTTCAAAACCTGCCATGCGATAAATACAGGTTTATTTGGATCAATGCGGTGTAAACGTTGCGCCAACCATGCATATATATCGAGTGCCATCGCATTGTGCGACAACGCAGCTAATGCCCTTTCGTCGAGTGGAATCGCATGATTTGATAGGCTGTTGAAGTAGTCTTCAGACAGTAAAATTTTTGATGTCCACATCACTTTATTCTTCTCGTCCTTCGGAAACCAGAGGTTGAATGCCTTAACAATTTGCATATTGACTTGCAAACTTTCCTCGCCATTGAAGTAACTAATGCTGATAATAGACGAAGTGAGGCGGCGCAATTGCTCTTTCACCTCTTTAATTGTCCGTCCATCTGTGCCTAAACCTATTTTTTTGATAAAAGCAGTCATGCTTTCTTCAACATCAACAACGCGGCTTTGCGACTTGATGGCTTCACTATTTATATGAGCTAAAATCAAGCGTGCTTTTGTGCCATAAGGCAACCCCACAAACTCATAATCGCCTGTTGAGGGATTTGCAGCATGATTTGCTTGCACCGCAAGGCTCACATTGCCCTGTTTTTGTTGCCAAATAACCGTTTCGTCGCCTGGGTTTCTGTATGGTAAAAACGTTTGACACAATGCTGAATGTTGAAAAATGGCATCTTCGATGCCTGCACGGTCAATGCGTATCGTCATGGAGCTATCAACTAAGCGACTAAGAATGCGGCTTGTTGTACTACCGCCTGAATTGTCTTTTTTTATTGCCATTTATGTTTTGATTGTATTATCCCCCTCAATACGGCAAAAGAAGTGGAATATTTATTTAATTATCTAAAAATTATTTACATTTTTATAGCAATAATATTTATGTAAATAATCTTTCGATTTAGGTTTTCGTTTTCCTGCTCTTTTTGAAGGATTATTTGAGTATTTAAATAAAAATTATTTACGTTTTTATTTAAATAATATTTATGCAAATAATCCTTTCTATTCCCTTCTATTTCCCTTCTCCTAGAGAAATTATTGTCAGAGAAAAAAGGCAGAATAATTTGATTTTAAGCGAGCGCAATTTTTGAATTACGAAAGTAGCATAAAATCCTTAGGAATGGCTGTCAACTAAAAAAAAACCTTTTTATACTGAGGGGGTGATATACTGCCCTTCCTGTTTTGTTAATCGAACTTTCAGTATTGAAATATTCTTGTTTTTATGTAAATATTATTTATGCTTTTGTTTAAATAATATTTGTATAAATAATCTCAAAGGGCTCAATCTTAAATTTTTAGCCTATTTTGAAAAATTTCAAGTATTTCAAACAAATATTATTTGCATTTTTGCATTTTTATATAAATAATATTTATTCAAACAATATTTTATTTAGAAGCTATTCGTATCAGCTTGCTTTTTATATAAACCCCTAAATAATATTTATTTAAAAACATAAACTAAAGAGCACCCCGCTTGCGCATGTCATCGTAAATGAGTTCGAGCATATATTCACGCATTGTTATGGTACGTGTAAACGTATGCATTTTGACATGTTTATAAACTTCAACGGGTAAATCCAGACTGATTTTTTTAACCTCATTTGTCACCAATTCGGGCTCTTGCATGAGCGTTTGAGCCGCAATAGGTGGAGTAGGAGAGGTGGCAGTCGCTGATGCTGCGGCATGTATTGTTTGAACAGCCTGTTCCACCATTTTTTCAGTATCATCTTTCTTGACGATGATAGGCTTGCCGGGCAGAGCCAATTTTGCGAAATCTATTTCTTTTTTTGCCATGATTCTTATTAATTTAACACATACGAGCCATATTAGGATACATAGCTTTTTGTCATTCAGTAGGAAACTAAGCTATGTGTTCTATGAGTCTATGTGTTTTTTTAAAATTTATTTGATTAAACCCAATTCAGTTGCTTTCTCCAAAATTTCGCGAGTCAACTCGATTATTTCGCTTTTCGCTTTATTGTCTAAACTTTCATAAACGCCACGACCATCCAATGCCGTCTCGACATAAGCTGCTCTTTTGTTGACATTGGATTTCAAAACTTCAAGCCCAAAACCGGCGATTGCTTCGCGCATACCTTTGTAAATATTGCCAGAATGTGAAAACTGATTAATGAGAAAATAAGCTGGAATGTCTGCGCGAAACTCGCGTGCTTGCTCGTAACGCTCAAAAAAAGGTTGCATAGCCCGAAAATCGTGCGCACTCGGCAGAATCGGAATCAAAAGAATATCGCACGATAAAATAATGCGTGTCGTCATTTCAGACAAGGAAGGTGTTCCGTCAATGATAACGACATCGTAATCGCGGTGCATATTCTCTACGGTTTTACCGACAGCCTTTGGATCGGTTGCCCCGACCACGGTGATATTAGCCAAGTTTTCGTCGCGCACACCGCACCAAGCGAGCGAGTTTTGGTTGGTATCGGTATCCACGATACAGGTTTTAAAACCCATATTAGCGAAGCAAACGGCTAAGTTCTGTGATATTGTCGTTTTACCAACGCCGCCTTTGAGGTTCGTAATGCCTATTTTCATAATGAAGTTAATAGATTTTAAGAAAAAGAAATTTTGAAAGCATTTTACACAAAATGCTAATAATCAATTATTTAACATTTCATAAAAAGTAAATCAAGTGCAATAATAAATAATCTTTCCATAAAAAAGTAATTATGGAAATATTATTTATTGATTTATGCTGCTTTTTGTCATTCTGAAAGCAGTGAAAGAATCTTTGAATGTTGTTGATATAGATTCTTTCACTGCGTTCAGAATGACAAAAAAAACGAATTCAAACCTCCCCCTCAGTATTTTCAAGAAAAAAAAGGTGTCAAAATGACACAATGTATAGATTTTGATTAACTTTGCTTTGTCAACTAAATTTCTAATTAAAAAAAACAAGATTCAATTATGAAAACACGCACATTGCTCGGCATCATGCTGAGTCTGCACACCTTTATCTTTGCACAAAACAAGGTCGTCATAAATGCGGATTTGGGCAAAGATGTCATCAGTCGTCATATATATGGTCATTTTGCGGAACATCTCGGTCGGTGTATTTATGATGGCTTTTATGTTGGTGAAAAAAACACAAAAATTCCCAACAAAGATGGCGTTCGCTTAGATATTATTGACGCCCTCAAAAAACTTAAAATACCGAATCTGCGTTGGCCTGGTGGTTGTTTTGCCGATACCTATCACTGGAAAGATGGCATCGGTCCTAAAGAAAAACGCCCTTCAATGCTCAATGTTTGGTGGGGTGGTGTGACGGAAGACAACAGTTTTGGAACGCACGACTTCTTGAATATGTGTGAGACTTTGGGTGCTGAACCTTATCTTTCAGGCAATGTCGGGAGCGGCACCGTTCAAGAATTGATTGACTGGACACGCTATACGACTTTTGAAAAAGGTAATCCCATGGCAGAACTGCGCAAGCAAAACGGGCGTGAAAAGGCATGGAATGTCAAATTTTGGGGCATCGGCAACGAAGCCTGGGGCTGTGGGGGCAATATGAGACCTGAATATTACGCAAATATATATCGTCAATACACGACTTTTTTGACGAGTTGGAATAATGACAACAAAATCATGCGCATCGCTTCGGGTGCAAGCGATGATGATTACAACTGGACGGAGGTTTTGATGCGCGATATTCCACATGGTATGCTCGAAGGTTTGGCAGTGCACCACTATTCGGTAATTGAATGGCGTAAAAAAGGCTCGGATGTGGATTTTTCGGAACAAGAATATTTCACGACGATGCAACGGGCTTTACAAATGGACGAAATACTTCGTGGGCACACAACGATTATGAATAAATATGACCCCAAAAAGAAAGTCGCTTTGGTGGTTGACGAATGGGGCGGTTGGTACGAAGTCGAAAAAGGCACAAATGGCGCATTTTTGTATCAACAAAATACGATGCGCGATGCGATGATTGCAGGAACGACCTTGAATATCTTCCATAAATATTGCGACCGTTTGCGTATTGCGAATTTGGCGCAAGCCATTAATGTTTTACAAGCGGTGATTTTAACCAAAGACGAAAAAATGATATTGACACCTACTTACCACGTGATGGAAATGTACAATGTGCATCAAGACGCGACGATGCTACCCCTCAGTATAAAGTCAGAAAATTACGGTTTGGGTAAAGACAGCCTACAAGCAGTGTCAGCGTCGGCATCGAAAGATAAAGATGGTGTTGTGCATATATCGCTGGTCAATATCAATCCGAACAAAGGTCAGGAGGTATCCATTAGTTTAAGAGGTATGTCTGCTTCAAGTGTGAATGGACGCATATTAACGTCTCTAAAATTGCAGGATCACAATGATTTTGAAAATCCTAATAAGATAAAACCTGTTGATTTTAAAGGTGCGACTTTGAAAGGAGATGATTTGAAAGTAACTTTGCCACCTGTGTCTGTGGTGGTTTTGACGTTGAAATAACAAATAAGGAATGATAACAACTTGCGTCAGGTTTAAGTCTGATAATCAATAATTTAAGCAATCATTTTTATAAAGATGAAAAAACTTAACATTGTATCTTTTTTTTTGGTCGCCTTTGTTTTAGTCGCTCAATTGGTCTCGGCACAACGCAATGAAACCAAAGCAAATGACTCAAACACTCCTTTACATTTGCTGCAACCCGATTACCCTGTGCCTTATGGGAAAGTGGATGTTGCAGAGGTAACAAAAGTTTTGAATCGCATTCACGGCTATCTCGATACGGTTACGCCACCCAATTTTGTCAATAGCAAAACAGGGGAGGTTTTGACGGATTTATCAAAAATTGATGAAAATACGATTCTTCAAAAAAGCGATTTCCGCCTTGTCAGTTACGAATGGGGTGTGACATATGGTGCTATGTTGTTGGCAACTGAAGCGACAGGGGATAAACGCTTTAAAAATTACGCAGATAAAAGGCTTCAATTCCTTGCTGATGCGGCACCTTATTTCAAAAAATCGGCTGCCGAACATGAAGATTGGGGCTCAAAAACGCCTTTGAGAAATCTTATCTTGCCGCGAGCCTTAGACGATTGCGGAGCGATGTGTGCAGCGATGATTAAAGCAACTCGGGCTGGCTCGAAAGCCGATTTTCGCCCGATGATAGATATTCATATCAACTACATTATGAATAAAGAACATCGTTTGAAAGATGGTACCTTGGCTCGGATGCGTCCACAACCGAATACGATTTGGCTCGATGATTTGTTTATGGCGATCCCTGCTTTGGCGCAGATGGGCAAATTGACGGGCGATATGAAGTATTATAACGAAGCGACCAAACAGTTTTTAGCTTTTGCAAAACGTATGTTTAATAAGCAAAAAGGTGTTTTTATGCACGGTTGGGTCGAAGGTATGACTGTGCATCCACAATTTCATTGGGCAAGGGCAAATGGTTGGGCAGTGATGACAATGGTTGAGTTGCTGGAAGTATTGCCAAAAACGCATCCGCAACGGGCTGAAATCCTCGCATTACTGCGGGCTCATGTGCATGGTTTGGCGGCATATCAATCGGGTTCTGGCTTTTGGCATCAGTTGTTAGACCGATCTGATTCTTACCTCGAAACGTCGGCTACCGCAATATATACGTATGCTTTTGCGCGGGCGATCAATCGCGGGTGGATTGACGGTTTAGCTTACGCACCTGCAACGCTGTTGGCTTGGAATGCTGTTTCAACGAAAGTGAACGCACAAGGACACGTTGAGGGTACGTGTGTAGGTACGGGAATGGGTTTTGACCCTGCTTTTTACTATCATCGTCCGATTAGCCCTTTTGCAGCTCATGGATATGGTCCAGTGATTTTGGCAGGTGCAGAAGTGATACAGTTATTGAAAAACAAACAGTTTGAGATAAATGACAGTTCATTACAGCTTTTGCAGAAGAAATAATCTTTTATTTGAAATAAAAGCAAAAGCCATCTCGATACACAAAAGAGGTGGCTTTTATTGTTTAAGACATCGTTGAGCATAAAAACCATAAAAGACAAAACATTAGCCAAAAGCGATAAGAAGTTACTCCTTTTTAAGTCTTATCATTGTGTTAGAAACGGGTATTGCTCCGTGAATCTTAAATTCAACTAAACAATGAAAAAAATAAGGACTTTCCTAATCCTCTTTTTCCTATTAAAAATAAGTGTTTCTTTTGCCCAAAAACAGCCAATTGCCTTGAATTGGCTGTCGGCAACGACCCCCTCAGTAAAAATGGGGTTCAGTTGGGGTGTTCCCTTCAAAAGAGGCGAAGTACTGCCCAAAGAGTCTTTTATTTTGAAAGACAATAATGGTAAAACGCTGCCTTTGCAGACCTGGACTAATGCCTATTGGGACGATGGCTCACTTAAATGGCTCGGTTTGGCAACGGTTGCCGAAGGTAGTGAGAAGGCTTTTGAATTAAGTGTTGACAAAGCTGAAAAAATGAATAGTGTCGCCGTCGAAGTCACGGAGACACCCCTCAGTATAACTATCAAAAATGGTAAAATAGGGTGTAAAATCCCTAAAAAAGGCTCGGTTTTGCTTGATTCATTGACGATTAATGATAAAATCATCGGCAACGGGGGGCATTTGACTTGCCTTTGGCAAAATGCGCCCGATGATGATTTCATGTCCGTTATCAAGAAAGAGACTTTTAAGAGTCAAATTCAGAAAGTAGATATAGAACAAAAAGGGTTGATCAAAACAGTCATTCGCATCGAGGGTAAGATGGCGAATAGGAACCGCGAATGGCTGCCGTTTATCGTTCGATTATATTTTTATGCGGGTATTGAAAATGTGCGGATTGTTCAAACATTGATATATGACGGTGAAGCGGAGCAGGACTTCATCAAAGGCTTTGGTTGGCAGTTCGATGTGCCGATGCGTGAGGAGGTATTGAATCGGCATGTCCGTTTTGGTGGCGATACAGAAGGCGAAGGCGGCGTTTGGTCTGAACCGATTCAGCCATTGACAGGACGAAGACCTTTGATTTTGGATAGAAAAAATGTGTATGAAGACCAATTTTTAGGAAAAAGAGTGCCAAACACAGATAAATATGACCAAAAAGGTAAAGACCTCATCAAAGACTGGGCTGTATGGCGTGATTACCGCTTGACGCAGCATACTGCTGACGGTTTTTCTATCCAAAAGAGAACACATGATAAGGGAGCATGGATTGATGCGAATGGTGGCAAACGATCTTTGGGTTTGGCGTTTGTCGGTGACGTGTCGGGTGGTTTGTCCTTGAGCATAAGGAACTTTTGGCAAGCCTTTCCAGGGGCATTAGAGGTCAAAAATGCGGATTCGGAGTCAGCTATACTGAGGGGGTGGTTGTGGTCGCCTTTTGGCGAAGCAATGGATATGCGTAATTATGATACTTTGGCTTTTGGGCATGGCTTGGAAGCGGCTTATGAGGACGTGCAGCCTGGTTTCGCTACGCCAAAAGGCATGGCACGGACAAGCGAATTGACGCTGAGTTTCTATGCAGATGTGCCGTCTAATGAACAATTGAATCAAGCGGCTAAACGGTCAAATAATCCGCCTTTGCTTGTGGCGACTCCTCAGTATTTACATGATGCAGGGGCATTTGGGGTTTGGAGTTTGCCTAATCGGACGACGAAAGGGAAGGAATGGATTGAAAATCAATTGGATTCTGCATTTTCTTTTTATCAAAACGAAGTAGAACAACAGCATTGGTATGGCTACTGGAACTATGGCGATGTGATGCATACGTATGACAATGTACGTCATGCTTGGCGTTACGATATTGGCGGTTTTGCTTGGGCAAATACGGAGTTAATGCCCGATATGTGGTTGTGGTTCAGCTTTTTGCGGTCGGGTCGCGCCGATATTTTCCGCATGGCGGAGGCGATGACACGGCATACGAGCGAGGTGGACGTCTATCATTTGGGTCGGTTTGCGGGTTTAGGCTCTCGGCACAATGTACGGCATTGGGGCGATGGCGCAAAAGAGATTAGGATAGCACAAGCCGCGTTGAAACGGTTTTTATATTATTTGACAACCGATGAACGGACGGGGGAATTGATGCGTGAAGTGGCGAATGCTGATGGTGCCTTGATACAAACCGATCCTTTGCGTATGATTTTACCAAAGTCTGAATATCCAACACATGCGCGCGTTGGTCCTGATTGGTTTGCGATGGTGGGAAATTGGATGACGGAGTGGGAGAGGACTGGAAACCCAATATGGAAGGACAAAATACTGAGGGGGGTCAAAAGCTTTGCAAAAATGCCTTACGGATTCTTTTCGGGCAAAGAAGGTGCGTTTGGATATAAGCCTGAAACGAATGAGTTGTTTCAACTCAATCCTAAAGACATCGGGCAGTCGCATTTGAGTGTGCTTATGGGCGGACCAGAAGTGGCATTTGAATTGAGTCACTATCTCAAAGATGCGGATTGGCAACGCTTGTTCGTGCAGTTTTGTGAATTATATGGTTCGCCGAAAGAGGTAACGGCAAAGGTTTTCCAAAGAGATGTACAGTTAGGAGAGCTGTCGCCGCATTTTGCCCGCTTACCTTCTTATTATGCGCAGCAAAAAAACGATGCAACTGCTGCCGCTAAAGCTTGGGACATCTTTCTATCACCGAAATACTATCAAGGTCTTGCGCCTTTTGCATCAAAACACGTGAATACGCCCGCTGTTTTCCGAGCGATGCGCGAAATCCCAAATATTTCAACCAATAGTACGGCGCAATGGTGTCTCAATGCGATTGAGTTATTGGAGCTGATTGGGCAGTCTATGCCAACTGAGAATGTTTTGTGGGGTAAATAAAAACGGACTGCTTTATCTAAGCTTAATCGTTTGGCTAAACATAGTTTTAAAGTCCTGCCCAGCTGTTCTGAAATTGAACACAAGTTGCTTGGCATTGTCATAACGTGGGAAATAAACAGTGCCGATATGGGCTTGTCCTGTGCCGATTTTTTGAGGAAACATCAAGCTCTTTTTTAAACCGTCACGGGCAGCCTTTCTGGATAGTTGATTGTAGAGCATCGCATCAAAATAGTTGTAGGATAGATCAATGCCTGTGCGAACAGCGAAATTATACTCTCTATAACGGGGGCGACTGTTCTTATTGATGGCGACATCAATGGCAATAGCAGATGCCACGACGGCTAAAGTGATAACAGTCGTTTTCAAAGCGACTTTTCGAGCGTTCTCATTCAGTTTGTTAGCGATTTGCTTAAAAGAATGGGCGGGTATAGGCTTTGGCTGTATTGCAGAATCAGAAAAAGGCATAGGCTGAAAAGAGAAGTTTTGCGGTTCAACAAGAACAGAATCTGTTCCCTTGTTTTTGACCGTTACTTCAAAAACCAAATAGTCCTTTGTGCTGAATAAATAGCCAAAAGTTACGTCAACACTGTCCGATTTTTGTAGCGTAAAACCGTCTTTGTCCACATATTGCTGTGGTACATCAGGAGTCAGCTGGGCGATGCGTTGGGTTGTGCAAGAGGCTAACAAAAGGGATAAACCTAAAAATAAGTGTAAAGGCTTTTTCATGTCACTTTCAGTTTATAGGTGATTGATTAAGTTGTCAATTATAAGCCAAATATAATACATTATTTTGTGATTAGTCATTACGAATATTTTCAAATTGCTTTCAATTTACTGAGGGGGGTAAAACATGAGGAAAAGGAATGCTTCAAGATTTTACTCTACTCTTTATCAAAAATGAAAGCATTTTCACCTATTTTGTGCCTTATCACTAACATTCTTTCATAAAGACCCATTTTAATATAAACAATAACAAAATGAAAAGACTAACTAATCTTTTACTCATCTTACTTGTCGCCTGTCAAGCGCAAGCGCAAACACGCAACCTTGTAAACTTAACGTGCGAACACTTAACAAATCCGATGGGCATGGATGTCCAAGAGCCACGTTTTAGTTGGCAATTAGAAAGTGATGCACGGGGTGTGAAACAAGCGGCTTATCAAATTAGAGTGGCTACAATGCCTGATTTTACCGCTAAGTCTCTTGTTTGGGATTCTAAAAAAGTCAATTCAGATGCGTCTGTTTTACAAACCTACGCAGGTGCGAAATTGACAGCCCGTCAAAAGTATTATTGGCAAGTCAAAGTTTGGGATAACAATGCAGTGGAGTGGGGTTGGAGTCCAACCGCTACTTATGAAACAGGTTTGATGTCGAAAACCGCTTGGCAAGCGCAATGGATTGAATTGCAACATGACACGACTCGCTATTCTCCTGCGGTGACGATGCGTAAAGCTTTTAATGTGAAGAAAAAAATGGTGTCGGCAAGGGCTTATGTGACGGCGCATGGCTTCTACGAACTGTATTTGAATGGCAAAAAGGTGAGTGATGATGTCCTATCACCCGGTTGGACGAGTTACGAAAAACGTTTGCAATATCAGGTTTATGATGTTACGCCTTTATTAAATGAAGGAAAAAATGCCGTCGGAGCCATGCTTGGCGACGGTTGGTATATTGGCACTTTAGGCTGGGTGTCGCAATGGGGCATTTATGGCAAACGCAAAGGTTTATTATGCCAAATCCATCTCAAATACAGCGATGGCAGCGAAGAAACCATCAAGACCGATGCCAGTTGGAAAGCCAGCCAAGATGGACCCATTCGGATGAATGGCATTTATGAGGGCGAGAAATATGACGCGAGAAAGACCTTAGACGGATGGTCAGAAGCAGCGTATAATGATGCGGCTTGGTCGTCGGTGCAAGTGGGCAGTTATTCTTTGGACAACTTAGTGGCTACTGTGAGTGTGCCGATGCGTAAGGTGGAAGAAATCAAACCCCTCAGTATTTTCACAACACCCAAAGGTACTGTGGTCGCTGATTTGGGACAAAACATGGTCGGTTGGGTGCGTTTGACTGTTAAAGGGGCGGCAGGAAAGACAATAACGATTCGTCATGCAGAGGTTTTGGACAAGTATGGCGAGTTTTATAACCTCAATTATCGCAAAGCGACGGCAGAAGCGCAATATATACTGAGGGGGGATGTGAACGGCGAAACGTATGAACCACGTTTTTCTTTTTTTGGTTTTCGCTATGTCGCTATTGATGGTTTAACAGAAGCAGAGTTGAGGGCAGCGAACTTGACAGGCGTGGTTGTTCATTCCGATATGCCGATTTCGGGCGGTTTTGAGTGCTCAAATAAAGATATCAATCAGTTGCAGCACAATATAATTTGGGGACAAAAAGGAAATTTCGTAGATGTACCAACGGATTGCCCGCAACGCGATGAGCGATTGGGCTGGACAGGTGATGCACAGGCTTTTGTGCGGACGGCTGCCTTCAATAAAGATGTGGCGAGTTTCTTTACAAAATGGTTGCAAGATGTCGCTGCCGACCAAGGAAAGGACGGCGAAATTCCTAACGTCATTCCAGATGTACTCAATCCGAACAAATCCATTCCTAAAGGCACTTCTGCGGGTTGGGGTGATGTCGTGACCATTGCACCTTGGACAATGTACCAAGTGTATGGCGACAAAAAAATACTTGATGTTCAATACCCAAGTATGAAGGCGTGGGTGGATTATATACACAAGAAATCGGGCGAAAGCCTTATTTGGAAAGGCGGCAGTATGTTTGGTGATTGGCTTTTCTACCTCCCTTCGCCTGACAAAGCGAGTGAACCTGATGGGCATACGAGCAGAGACTACATCTCGACCGTTTTCTTTGCTTATTCTTGCAGACTCTTAGCACAATCTGCGGAAGTTTTGGGCAAAACAGAAGATGCGAAGTTCTATAATGCTTTATTTGAAAAAATCAAAAAGGTTTTCAACGATGAATTCGTCACAAAATCGGGGCGTACGGCTTCCGATTCTCAAACATCCTATGTCTTGGCTTTGATGTTTGACCTTTTGCCTGCTAATTTGCGCATAAAAGCAACGCAATACTTAGTTGATGATATTAAAAGCCGCAGAAATCATTTGTCAACGGGCTTTCTCGGCACGCCTTATTTATGTCATGTATTGTCTGACAATGGACGCACTGATGTCGCTTATGATTTATTGTTTCAAGAAACTTATCCGTCGTGGTTGTACCCTGTTAAACATGGTGCGACCACGATTTGGGAACGTTGGGACGGTATGAAAGTGGACAGCACTTTCCAATCTGATGGCATGAACTCATTTAATCACTATGCATATGGGGCGATTGGTGATTGGCTTTATCGAGTCGTCGCAGGGATCGAGATAGGCAAAGCGGGTTATAAACATATTTTGATTCAACCCCAACCGACGGACAAGTTGAGCTACGCAAAAGCCTATTATGATAGTGAGTATGGTAAAATAGAGTCGGGTTGGGTACGTAAAAATGGAAAAACAACCTTGAATGTTCATATTCCCGCCAATACAACGGCAACCATTGCCTTGAAAAATACCGAAATCAATCAAATTACTGAGGGGGGGCAATCTGCCTCTAAGAATACAGCTTTGCAAAATCTTAGAGCGGAGGGTAATTTAATAAAGTTTGAAGTGGGTTCTGGTACCTATTCTTTTGAATATTAGTTTGGTTTGTAT
>JANMJN010000430.1:0-3079 GCA_031371355.1 Saprospiraceae bacterium | reverse complement strand
TCAGCCAGTTTGTCGGCTTCGGCTTATCGTCGTTTTCAATCAATGTTTTTAATTCGTCGGCATAAATGTCTTCGACGTGCGGGCGTATGATGTCGTTGTTTAGCATGGCTTTTAGGTAATAATGAATGATAAATGATGCGTTGTGAATTAGCACAAAGCGTTGATTGTCAACGGCTTTGTGCTAATTTACACCGCATCATTCATTTACCAAGCTTTCTTCCGCTTATCTCTATCTTTTCTTTTTTTATCAAAACCAGAATCTGATCTCGGTCCATCTGAATAGCTTTTTTTATTGCCATAAGAACCACTGCCACCACCACTAGAAGTGCCATTTGATTCAGTGGCATCATCAACGCGTAATTTACGTCCGTTGAAAGTCGCTTTTTGCAAACCGCTTTTCAAACGTTCTACAAAATTTGGTTCAACATCGAAATGTAAGTAAGACTTTTTGATATCCACACGACCAATTGCGGCGTTTGGCACATTGAAGTTTTCACCTAAAAGGTTGATAAAATCGCGTTTTGACAAGCCATCCATTTCGCCAATGTTGACAAAAAGACGGGCATATTGACCACTTGACCTTGAAGAACGCGCATCACCGCCACCACCCATTGGGGCATCCATACGTCTGCGGCGTGGGTTCAAGTCTGGGGCATCTTTGTAATACAACAAAAAGCGGTTGAACTCCATGCTGGCGAAGCGTTTGATGAGTTCTTCTTTCGACAAGTCTTTCAATTCGTCATAGATAGCAGGCAAAAATGGTTCAATTTCAGTGTGTTGCACTTCAGTTTCATGCACATTTTTGATGATTTGTAACAATTGAGCTTCACATACTTCGATACCAGTTGGAATCGATAATTTTGTGAACTTCGCTTTGTTCATGCGTTCGATCTGCGGAATGCGCTCCTCGTATTTTGTCGTAACAATCGTAATGGCTGTACCTTTTTTACCTGCGCGACCTGTACGACCACTTCTGTGTGTATAAACTTCAATATCGTCAGGCAAACCATAGTTGATAACGTGTGTAATATCACTCACGTCAATACCACGTGCCGCAACGTCTGTGGCAATCAATAATTGCAAGTTGTTTTCACGGAAACGCAACATCACACGGTCACGGTCATTTTGCGAAAGGTCGCCATGTAAAGCATCGCTGTTGTAACCGTCGCGGGTCATTTGCTCAGCAACTTCTTTGGTTTCAGCTTTTGTACGGCAGAAAATCAAACCGAAAATGCCTGGATGTGAATCCACTACACGTTTCAAAACCGAATAACGGTCGTCTGCACGGCAGACATAATAAACGTGGTCAATATTTTCGTTTGTTTCGTTGCGTCTGCCAGTTATCAATTCTGTTGGATTCGTCATGTAGTTCCGCGCAATAGCACGCACCTCGTTTGACATCGTTGCCGAAAACAACCATACCGATTGTTTATTGGTCGCAGACTTTAAAATCGTATCCAAATCGTCTTTGAAACCCATATTGAGCATCTCGTCGGCTTCGTCGAGGACGAGGCGTTTCATTTGGTCGAGTTTGACCGCACCACGCTCAATAAGGTCAATCAATCGACCCGGCGTAGCGACGATGATTTGTGTACCTGCCTTTATTTGACGAATTTGGGTGTCAATACTTGCACCACCATAAACCGCAGTTACCTTGCATTTCGGTGCAAATTTGGCGTAATTGACTAAATCACTCGCCACCTGTACGCATAATTCACGTGTTGGACACAGAATCAAGCCTTGAACATGGCGTTCAGTCAAGTCAATAAGTTGCAAAAGTGGTAAACCGAAAGCGGCAGTTTTGCCAGTGCCCGTTTGAGCGAGGGCGACAATATCGCCCGTTGAAGTGAGTGCAGTAGGAATAACCAATTCCTGAACAGGTGTAGGCGTAGAGAACCCAAGTTCTGCAATACCCCTCAGTAGGTCTTCATTCAGACCTAAATTTTGAAACAATTCCATTATGAAATAAGCATTAAAACGTGATTCGGTAAGTTAGTAATCGTAAAAGTGAGTTTCCGAACCTGACCTCATCACATAATTACTTATTTACCTTAACAATATTATTGTGCAACGGCACGCAAAATTTTCGCAAAGGTAGTTTTTTTTATGACGAATTTAAGTATTTTCACTATTTAGTAAAGAATCAACAAAAGCGAAAGCGGTTTAAAGTATTGATTTTCAAGCCTTTTAACTAATTGACTATTTGGTATCATTAACAGTCATAAAATTATTACTTGTTTTTTAATGCTTTTTCGAGATAAAATTTTTTTTGTTATTTTTAATCTAAAATACTGAGGGGGGGATGAAATTTTATTTTTGAAAAAAAAAATAAAAATCAAACAGTAAATTCTCTTTGTAACCCCTTTTTCATGCCTAACTTTCGCACTCTTTTGGATTTAGTTCAGATAAAACATTGATTTACTTAAAATTAGAATTTTGAAAAAACTCATTTTTATATTACCCATTCTTGCTATCCTTATTTTTGCCCAATGTAGCACCGACGATAACGTCTATAAACAAGGTAAAATTCTTTACACCCGTCTATGCGCCAATTGTCATCAAGAAAACGGTGAAGGGCTGAAAGGTTTAGTGCCGCCTTTGGCAAAATCGGACTACTTATCAGCGCATCGAACCGAGTTGTCTTGCGTCATAAAAAGAGGTTTGAAAGGCAATATCGTTGTCAACGGTGTGACTTATGGGACGCAGGAAATGCTGGGGAACAAGGACATTACTGAATTTGAAATAGCCAATGTGATGAATTATATCAGCACAACTTGGGGCAACACAGAGAAATTGTGGACAGTTGATGAAGTCCGCGAGGGTCTAAAAGATTGCGAATGAAAAATAAAATTTAAGAAATATGAGTTATGAAATATGAAATATTTTCAACCTTTAGTTCATATTTCATAACTCATATTTCATACTTAAAAATAATAGTCTATTTGAATCTTTACACATTATGAAAAAAATAACAATACTATTTGCGGCAGCACTCTCTTTTTTTTCTTTAAACATGATGGCTCAAAAGTCGGGTGATTTATACGATGGCACGTATGTCCACGATATTCACATTACTTTT
>JANMJN010000415.1:0-3302 GCA_031371355.1 Saprospiraceae bacterium | reverse complement strand
ACCATAAATTGGTCAATATTGCCTTGATTCCAAGCCGTAGTTTGGGTGTTGAGGACGTGCATAATCGCATCACCATCTTTGTTAGACTGGGCTTTTGAATTTGTTAAAACAAGAAGGGTGCAAAGAAGAATTGTTAACTTTTTCATAATGTGTATTTTTCTGCGAAAGTTAGGATTGTTTTGGTTAATTAAAACATAAAATTCAAAATAGCTGGCAGCGATAATCTATTTTTGATCGTAAGAATTGTGTTAAAAATAATTACTAAACCTTAAAATCCAAACCTCATGCGCCAAATTTACTTTCTTCTCACGTTTTTTCTTTTCTTTTTTTCTAAAAATAGCCATGCTCAATTAACCAACAGAACTAAAACTCTGGGCGGTTATGCCAATGTTAGTGGCTATTATTCTACTTATAAAAACATACAACCACCCATTTCCACCAATTTGAGTCGGTCAATTGGTTTTTATTTTACCCCCAGTTATGCAGTGTTCAAAAACAATTTTCTCATAGGTGCCGCCGTCGGAAATGGCTTGTCTGGCAATAAATCCTTAATTGAAAATGTAACAAATACTCAGAAATGGGCATATATAAATTACAGTTTCAATCTTAATCCTTTTGTTCATTATTACTTCAAAAACGACAGCAAACGCGCTTATTTTGCCTTTGCAGATGTAGCTTATTATGGAACGGTAACGAACCGAAAACTTCAGATTGGTAACACGGCTGTTTACGCCTATAATGAAGACCATTTTAATTGGAGAGCAGGCTTCGGCGCACATAAAGTAATCAATAAGAATTTTGTTGTAGAAGGTGTATTGTTTAATGAAAACAATGAAAATATTGCATTAACACTAAATTTAAGACATTTTTACACATCATTGGATAGTAAAAAACAAGAAGCACCCCCTCAGTATATTGCCAAAAACAGATGGCAAGTTGATGGCTCTTTTAGCGCCAACAACGATTACAAATACAAAACTAACCACATCGGTTTTAACGTTTTTGGCGGCAAAATGCTTGATAACCATTTCATGGTCGGTAGCAGCGTCAATCTCGGTTTTTCAGGCTTTTCACACACACTTTATTCTTCTTTCAACCTTTCACCCTTTGTGAGGTATTATATCCCCATAACAAACCGATTATTCGCCTATCCATATATTGGTGCAACAGCTAATTTAGCAACGAAAAACCAAGCTTCTATAAACTTTAACAGAGGTATTGGCTTTCAATACTTTATGACTCAAAACTTAGCGTTAACATGCACCACAAATGGTTATTTTAGTCATTCTAAAGATGATCGGACATCAAGAACTTCGGCGAATGGCGCTTTGAATTTTGGTTTCAGCTATTTTGTTAAATAGGCTTTCAAAAACTAAAACTTTAACACTCGTTAAAGTTTTAAACACTAACAATCATGCTTAAATCCTTACGTTTTGGACGGACTATTAAACCTGATTATCCATTTTTTTAACTTTTATTTTTATGAAAATAAACTTTCGACCACCTGAATGATTGTTTATTCTCTACGTTTCTGTTATAGTCGCCCAACTTTTTTGTCAAAACACTAACAATTTTTAACAATTTTTCGCTATATTTAAATCTTTCGGGTCAATGCTCTGCGTAATTTTATGCAGGGCATTTTCAGTTTTGTTTAATTTTTTTTTTAAAATGGTTAAACAAAACTATCGTCAGGCTGTTTCAAAGTAAGTTTTAAGTAATTGGGGGTCTTATCTAAGTCATTGCAGTCTAAATTAAAAAATCAACTTACTATTTGTGAAGAAAAAAATCATAGTTATTGGGGCGGGTTTTTCGGGTTTGTCGGCTGCGACGCATCTTGCAGCCAAGGGTTTTGATGTCACCATATTAGAAAAAAATAGAGTTCCAGGTGGTCGTGCAAGACTGTTTCAAGCCTCGACTACTGAGGGGGGCTTTTCGTTCGATATGGGACCAAGTTGGTATTGGATGCCCGATATTTTTGAGCAATATTTCGCCGATTTTGGTAAAAAACGCTCAGATTATTACGATTTGATACGTCTTGACCCTTCTTATACAGTGACTTTTGAAGACGGCGATACGATGCGTTTGCCCGCAAAAATGGCTGATTTGGAGGCTCTTTTTGAGCAATATGAAGCAGGAAGTGCCATGAAATTGCGTCAGTTTTTGGCAGAAGCCAAATACAAATACGACGTGGGCGTGGGTGAGTTCGTTCAAAAACCAGCTCATTCAATTTTGGAATTTGCCGATTGGCGGGTTCTCAAAAGTATGTTCAAGCTCGAAATGCTCACTTCTTTATCGAGCGCTGTTAGAAAATTGTTCAAAAATGAAAAGCTGATTCAACTCTTAGAATTTCCTGTTTTGTTTTTGGGTGCAACGCCACAAAAAACACCTGCACTTTATTCGATGATGAATTATGCCGATATGTCGCTCGGTACATGGTATCCGAAAGGTGGTATGTTTGAAATCGTGAAAGCGATGGTAAAATTAGCAGAAGAGCAGGGTGTGACAATCCGTTTGGGCGAAGAGGTTCGTACATTAAAAGTAGAGCATGGTCAAATTACAAAGGTTGTGACGCAAAATACTGAATATCAAGCAGATATAGTTGTTGGTTCTGCCGATTATCATCATGTCGAGCAGGTGCTTTTAAGTCCTGAAAACCGACAATATACTGAGGGGTATTGGGCAAGTCGCACGATGGCGCCGTCGAGTTTTTTGTATTATTTAGGCATCAACAAGCGGTTGAAAAACTTGGAACACCACAATTTATTTTTTGATGCAGACTTCAATCAACACGCCGCAGAAATTTATGAAACGCCGAAATTGCCAACAAAACCGCTGTTTTATGTGTCAATGCCTTCAAAAACTGACCCCTCCGTAGCACCTGAAAATTGTGAAAATTTATTCGTTTTGATACCTACAGCACCTGATCTGAGCGACGATAGTGAGAAGACTCGGGAGCATTATTTCAACTTAGTGATGGCGCGTTTGGAGCATTGGACGGGTCAGGATATTCGCCCGCACGTCATATTTAAGCGTACTTTTGCTCATTCTGATTTCAAAAAAGATTATAACGCCTTCAAAGGCAATGCTTATGGTTTGGCAAATACATTGCTTCAAACAGCTTTTTTGAAACCTAAAATGAAGTCAAAAAAAGTCAAAAACCTTTGGTACACAGGGCAACTGACAACGCCGGGTCCGGGTGTGCCGCCTTCGTTGATTTCTGGAAAAGTCGTTGCAGAAGATATTTTTAATAACGGATAGGGAAATGATGCATGATAAATTATAAATGATGAATTTGTAAAACG
>JANMJN010000403.1:0-5298 GCA_031371355.1 Saprospiraceae bacterium | reverse complement strand
GCCATAACGATTTGATTTTTATTGAATTAGAAAATTGATTTCATGTTCAAAATTCAATATTCTGATTCACATACTGAGGGGGTGATATGTATCGTGTTGGAATGACTGTATGTAGGGTGGGTTTCGTTGAGCCTGCGTTTTGGCGTTACTTATTTGATAAAACAAAGCCGCGATACTGATCCAAAGGATTCCTATGGAAGGGGTATCGCGGCTTCTTTATTAGGAAAGATATGTGTCAAATTAAAACAGGTTCTTCATAAACTTTTATTAGTTGCTGGGCTTGGAGGGCTTCGATAGCATAAGCCACACCATTTTTATCTGCAAATTCAACAAGGAAAACGTCTTCGTCTAATATCTCAACGATAGCACCCAGCGAACCGACTCTTACCTTTTTATTAGGTAGAACTTCTTTTAAAATAACGGTATCAAATTGTTCAAAATCCATTGTTCAAAATTTTAATTAGATGACAAAACAAGTGGTTAGTATCAACAACAGCTTTCTCACAATTAGGTAGTTTCATAAGCCAAAACTAAGAAAAATTGATTTCATAAACCTAATTTTATTATAAAAAAACGGCAATACTGAGGGGGGTAATTAAGAATGTTAGAATGACTGTATGTACGACGTGTTTCGTTGAGCCTGCGTTTTGGATTGCTGTACAGATTCTCTTTACCTTTGCCTAATATTTAAATATCAATAACCAGATGCAATATCCTTTCCTTATTTTTATGATGGGTTTTAGTGTACTCATGTCAATCAGCACACTCTTCAAATCGGCTTTGAATGAGTGGGAACGGGCTAATTTGTATTGTGCTTTGATGTTTGCATGTTGTTTTATAAATTGTTTATGTATTGTGATTGATTTTGATTTGGCACATTATGGTTTTCACAGTCAAAATTTTGAGAATGAATCAACGCCTGGGCTTTGGTTCAATCATTTAACACCTACCTTTCTTCTATTTCTATACCGCGATTTTTTAAATACGAGTATAGAAAGCCCGCGATTTTATCAATTTATGACTTGGGCTTTGAGGATTATCTTGGTTTGTATTTTTGTGGAAATCATTTTGACCTTTTTCCCTACTTATTCATGGTTTTACAACGTTTCTGTTAAAATCTTTCAATTCATTTTATTAATTATTTTTCTCATTTTACCCTTCTATGCTTTGCGGTTTTGGCGACACCCTATTTTTCGTTATGCCGCTTGGTCGAGTTGGAATATAATTATTTTATATGGTAGCTTTTTATTCTTGACTGAAACGGGTTTAGATAAATACTTACCTCATTGGTTTATTAATAATATGCTTTACATCATCATTCTCATAGATGGTATTTTTTTCCTTTTTGCTTTAACCGTTAGAGACCGACAAATGGTGATTGAAAAAACACAACTCGAACAGCAAGCCACCATCAGCGAACTCAAAGCCTTGCGGACACAGATGAATCCACATTTCATTTTCAACTGTTTGAATGCGATCAAAAGTTATACTTTGAACCACGATACTGAGGGGGCTGATTTTTATCTCACCAAGTTCTCAAAACTGATGCGCCAAGTGCTTGAAAATTCGCGCAGCGAAAAGATTACTTTAAACAACGAATTGGACACCTTGACTTTGTATCTCGATATGGAAAAACTAAGGTCGGGTGATAAACTGAATTACTCATTTAAAATAGCCGATGATTTAGAAACCGATTTTATCGAAATACCGCCGATGCTGATTCAGCCTTTTGTCGAAAATGCGATATGGCACGGCTTGATGCAAAAAGAAAAAGGCGGTAAAATAGAGATTGATTGTCGTCAAAAAAACGATAAAATTCTGATTGTCAACATTTTAGACAATGGCATCGGACGAGAACGCGCTGCCGAATTGAAAACAAAAACAGCCACCCGACACAAATCTTTTGGTATGAAAATCACGTCCGAAAGAATGGATATTATCAATCAATTGTATCATATTGAAACGAAAATAACGATTCAGGATTTGAAAAATACTGAGGGGGTCGGTATAGGAACACAGGTTACGTTAGAGATACCATTATAGTCCATCTCTATCCTTACTCGAGAGCAATTTTGTCTTTCTGAACGCAGTGAAAGAACCTGTTTGTGCTGTATATTCAGATTCTTTCACTGCGTTCAGAATGACAAAAAAAAATGTAAATCATAAAAAATGAAAGCCATTATCATAGACGACGAAGCGCATTGTCGCAACGTAATTGAGCGTGTTTTAGAAAAACATTGTCCTCAAATCCACATTTTGGCTTCTTGCTGCGACGGCTTAGAAGGACTAAAAGCGATTGTCAGACATCAACCCGATTTGGTGTTTTTGGACATCGAAATGCCACGTATGAATGGTTTTCAGATGCTTGAAGCATTGGGCAATGACGATTTGAACTTTGCTTTAATATTTACAACGGCTTATGACAAATTTGCTGTCAAAGCCTTCAAGTTTTCTGCCTTTGATTATTTGCTCAAACCGATTGATAATGAAGAACTTGTAGCGACCATCCAAAAATTGGAACGCCGAGTGACCCCCTCCGTACATCTACAAGAATTAAAGAATAATTTACAGGCTCAAACACCCTTCAATAAATTGACAATTGCCACAACCAAAGGCATTCGTTTTGTAGAAATCAAAGACATTATAACCATCGAAGCGGACGGTAATTACTCAACGATTCATTTGCTCAATGGCGATGCGATTGTTGCGTCAAAAACATTGGGCTATTTCCATGAACTATTGGCAGAACACAAGCAGTTTTTCAGAACGCATAAACAATTCATTATCAACCTCTCGCACATCAAAGAATACATCGGCGGCGACTACAACGAAATAGTGATGCCCAATAACCTTAAAGCCAAACTTGCTCGGACGAGGAAAGAGGTGTTTTTGGAGTTGTTTAAACTATAAAAGAAACCTAATAACTTTAAACTGAAATGGGAGACGACACGACACTCCCAGAAAAAAAATCTACTGCATCAAATCTTTGTTTTTCTCACCTTTTTTTCTTGTCCACCACCAAAAACCAATGCCTGATACCAATAACAAACCTGCCAATATGCCCCAATTACTGTTGAGGAACGAAATCCCGAGCCAATCGGGAAGGGGGCTACTTTCCGTCATATCCATCGCCGCCATATTGCCCATCGGCACAAAACCCGCCCAAAAGAAAGGATTGGCGGCAATAGATTCGGGTGCATTGTTCAGATAAGTCAATTTAGCTTCCCGTAAGGCAGCGTCTTTAGTCATGCCTTTTTTGAGGTTTTTATAAAAATCCACCATGATGTCTTGGGTTGTGAGGTCAGGCACTTTCCAAAGGCTTGTGACAGTGGCGGGTACACCCGAGTATGTGAAGGCTCGGGCGAGACTCATTACGCCTTCGCCACGGCTCATTTTGCCATAGCCTGTGTTACAAGCACTCAATACGGCGAGGTCAGCGTTGAGCGACATCGCGTAGAGTTCTCCTGCGGTGAGGTCATTGTCTTGCGTCGTGTCTTGTGGCGTGAGCGTAAAAAGGAGTTTACTGAATTGGGGTTCTTTGTCGTCGGTGAGCGAGTGCATGGCAAAATGCAGAATCCGATATTGATTGGCTTGTTTTTTAAACACCCCCTCAGTAGCGGACTCATCCACAAAGGCTTGTCCATTCAACAATTGACTGATGGTGGCTACTTCGTCTTTTGCACCTTTAAGTTCATAAGCTCCTTCGCGGGTTAAAGTCGCTCGGCTTCTATTTGCCAGTGCCATGAGCGTGTCTTTGTTTTCATATTTTGGTGCAAAACCTGCGAAAAGGTGATTTGCATCATGTCTTTTCACTCTTTTTTGCTCTAATAATAAACTTGCAGAGTAAGCGTAGCTGATTTGATAATGTTTTAATAGAAAGTCATTTTGTCTAAAATCTGAATTTACCGTCGTCGAAGAAGGCATTAAAACTTCAAAAGGCAGATACGACAAAACGCCGTCGGGTGCAATGATGAGTTTGTTTACCGAAGTCGGCAGTTCTTCTAATACCCCCCTCAGTATTTGGTCGTACATTTTGGTTGATAATTGGGTAAAAAGGTTTGCGTCTCGGTTCGGATGTACTTGTGTTATTTCAGAGCGTAAAGCCTCTATGTGTTGTTCAAAATCTTTCTTTTTCGGTATTTCAACCGCTTTTAAATCATTTTTTAAAATCGTAAAAACATAAATCGAACTATCGCCGACGAAATATTCGATGAGAGCGGTTTGGTCGTCGAGGACTTCGCGTTGAATATCAGTGAGAGGCGCGGGTTCGGAGTTGTATTTGAGTTTGTAGTATCGGGGGTAATCCGTTTCCAATTTCATCATCAAAACTTTGAGTTCAAGAGATTTGGAAGCAATTTGGTTTTTCAAGTTTTCTTTTTCCCCTTGCTCATTAATTTGCTTTTGCAAATTAGCCATTTCTGTACGAAGCTGCGTTTCTAGCTCAAAATAATGCTTAGGAATGTTAAATACTGAGGGGTTAAAACCCATTGAACCCCGCATACGCATGAGCTTAAATTGTTCAGCATGAAAAAACGCTTTCTCTTGTTTTTGCATAAAAAGGTTGCGACTGATTGCCCAATCACTTTGCTGAAAATTGTTAAAACGATGGCTTTTTAAGGCATTGCCTTGTGTTTTCAGATTGTATGTCTCTTGAATGTATCGTTGTTGCGATAGCGTTTTTTCTACTTCTTGATAAGTATTGGGGTTTTTATTTTGTTTAAATTTTAAGGATAAAACAGAACAAAGAGACAAATAAGCCACATTTAAATCCAAAATGTTTGGTACTTTTTCAAGACGAACATCAGTTGTATCATAACCTGTTGATTTTATAGCTAAATGAGCATATTTAAGACCATTTTCAAAATCTTTTTTATAGAAAGCGTATTGATAAGTGATTAAATTCGCTGTGAGAATATAATCACCCACACTCTTTTCTAATGCTTTTTGATAGTAGAACAAAGCTTTGTCGCCCCAAAATATTACTTCGTCGGGTCTTTCCAAATTAGAATAAGCGATAGCTATTAATTCGTAACAGTCTCCTTTTTCTTGGTTCGCGAGTTTGGTTTTATCAATATATTGAAGTGCCATATTGGCATATTTATCAACTTTTTTTATTTGTTTCGCGTCGGCATATGCACTCGCAGCAATACTGCAAATTAAGGCTTTATCTATTTTTGATTCATTAAATAAATGCTCTATAAATGAAATAGATTCTTCAGTTCTACCTTTATTTTTATAATATATAGCAACCAGTTCGCCACTTTTTACAGTATTTTTATGTCCTTTATGAAGTGTTCT
>JANMJN010000297.1:0-3661 GCA_031371355.1 Saprospiraceae bacterium | reverse complement strand
TGAGCACTATGGCTTAGACGTTGGTACCCTGCAAGAAGGCGATTGGGCAGATTTAATCGTTGTTGATAACTTATCGGATTTTAATGTTTTAAAAACATATATCAACGGTGATGTTGTCGCTGAACGCGGACGTGATTATATCAAAACGGAACCTGAACGCATTGTCAATAATTTCCAAATTGGTCGAAAAAAGCCGTCTGACTTTGTTTTACCTTTGACAAAAACAGAGATTAACGTTATCGAAGTACTGGATAGACAACTTATTACAAAGACTTTTGAAGGAAAAATTAGTTTAGAAAACGGTTTGGCTATCCCCTCAGTATCCGACGACATTTTGAAGATAGTTGTCGTCAATCGTTATGCTAATGTACCTGTTGCTACTGCTTTTATCAAGAATTTTGGGCTTAAACGCGGGGCGATTGCCTCATCAGTTGCCCATGATTCGCATAATATCATAGCCGTCGGTGTCAGTGACGAAGCGATTTGTGAAGCAGTCAATATTTTGATTGACCATAAAGGCGGTTTATCGGCTACGGACGGTGAGCATACTGAAGTTTTGCCGTTGCCTATTGCAGGTCTGATGTCTAATGAATCGGCAGAAATTGTGGCGGGAAAATATACGGCGCTCGTAAATATGGCGCGTGATTTAGGTTCGACTTTGACATCGCCGTTTATGTCGCTTTCGTTTATGGCTTTATTGGTGATTCCAAGTTTAAAATTAAGCGACAAAGGGCTTTTTGATGGCGAAAAATTTGTTTTTTGCCCGATTGAAAGATAGAATTTAGAAAAATATGATTTACGAATTTAAAGGCTTCAAACCTGTCATTCACGCATCGAGTTTCATCCATCCACAAGCGACAGTGATTGGCAATGTGGTCATTGGACGTGATGTCTATGTCGCTGCGGGCGCCGTTATTCGAGGAGATTGGGGCGCTATTATTATCGAAGATGGTTGCAATGTTCAAGAAAATTGTGTCATTCACATGTTTCCTGGCAAGACCGTTACCTTGAATAAAGCGGCACATATTGGTCACGGAGCAGTGATTCATGGCGCAACAATTGGGCGCAATGTATTGGTAGGTATAAATAGCGTTGTGATGGACGGGGCGGATATTGGCGATGAAAGCATCATTGGCGCATTGAGTTTTATCAAAGGTAAAGAACAAATACCGCCGCGTAGCCTTGTCGTCGGCAATCCTGCACGTATCATCCGCCAAGTTTCTGACGAGATGTTGGATTGGAAAACACGTGGGACGGAACTGTATCAACAACTGCCAAAAGAACTTTATGAATCCTTAAAACCCTGTGAACCGCTCCGTGAAATGCCTGTTGATAGACCAAAACAAGCCGTTTTGTTTGAAACGTGGCGGAAATAGGTACTCGGATATTCGGTACTCCGATACTCGAATATCCGAGTATCGAATATCCGAGTACCGAATTAACAAATATCGAAAATATGAATCGTTACATCATCATCGGAATCGTCGTTGCTGCTATATTAGGGTTGTTCCTTTGGATGGGACAACGCAGCAAAGACCGTTTCGATTGGAATGAAACGTATGACGAAAAAAGTAAAGAGCCTTACGGAACGCACATTGCCCATGATATACTGAGGGGATACTTACCGAGTGGAAAACTCGAAGACTTGAAGCAAAAAGTTTCTGAATCCCTCCCTACAGATGGTAATGGCGTTACGACTGCAAATTATGTCTTCGTCGGTGATGGTTTTTTCACAGATACAGCCGATTTGGACAAGTTGATGCTATTTGTCCACAACGGGGGACGAGCCTTTATTTCGGCAAATGCCGTACCGAATTATTTTTTGAAACGCATTTCTTATACCGTTTGTGATACAGTATTTGGACAAGAAGATGACAGTTATTTCAATGGCTATCATTCGTTCAATTCGAACTACCATGATACTGTAGCCTTGAATTTTAAACACGCACAACTATTTGAAGAACAACCTTTCACATGTATTTTTTTCTATAAAAATGAGCCCATAGGTTATCCATTCTCCTATATTGACACCCTTGAATCAGCCGCTATTTTAGACGATTGTCCTGAAAAAACGTCTTCGGTTGCGCCCATAGGCACTTTGGATACGTCTAAAATCAACTTTTTAAAAGTCGCCTACGGCAAAGGAGCCGTCTTTTTGCACACCACCCCTTTAGCTTTTAGCAATATTCAACTGCTTGATTCTATCCATTTGCGCTATGCGGAAAAAGCCTTGTCGCACCTTCAAAATGGCATCATTTATTGGGATACCAAAAGCCGTGTTTCCCGTGATGTCATCAATCGAATGAACGGTAGCAATATCAAATTGGATAAGCAAAGCCCTTTGAAATACGTTTTAGCGCAGCCTTCTTTGCGTTGGGCGTGGTTTCTTTTTTTAGGTCTGGTGGTCGCTTATTTGATTTTTGTTGCCAAACGACGACAACGTATTATTCCTGTTTTGGAAGAAAAAGCGAATACATCCCTACAATTTATACAAACAATTGGCTTGATGTATTTTCGACAGAACGAGCAGGTGAGTATATGTGATATGAAAATGAAGCAATTTCAAACCTTTGTCCGTGAGCGTTATAAATTATTGGCGCGGACAATGGATGATGAATTTGTTAAAACATTGGCGATGAAATCGGGTATTTCAGATTCTGATATTCGAGCCATTACAATGTTTGAAAAGCGTATTGTTCACAACGATATTACAGAAGATATCATGATTGAATTTCATCATTTACTGAATCGGTTTTATAAAAATTGTAAATAATAAACGAAAAATGAATCAAGAAACATCAGGAATGTTCTCATTGGAAGGGAAAGTCATCGTTGTCACAGGTGGTACTGGCATTTTGGGCACAAGCTTCGTGAATGCCATAATCGACGCAGGCGGCAAAGTTGCCATATTGAATACAAATGAAGAAAAAGGCGTAAAAGCAGTTGCTGCAATCAAAGCAAAAGGCGGAGACGCTATCGCCATTGCTGGTAGCGTCTTAGACGAAGAGAAGATGAAGGCAGCACGGGATAAAATCTTTGAAAAATACGGCAAAATTGACGGTTTGGTCAATGCTGCAGGAGGAAATGTGCCAGAAGGTGTTTTAAAACCTGAAAATGATGTATTCGATATGAACATCGAAGGCATGAAAAAAGCCTTAGACCTCAACCTTTGGGGAACGCTTGTGCCTGTTCAAGTCTTTGGACCCGTCATCGCCAAAACAGGAAATGGGAGCATTGTCAACATCTCTTCTGTGAGTCCCAAAAGAGCGATTACCCGCGTTTTGGGTTACAGTATGGGCAAAGCCGCCATTGATATATATACAAAATGGTTTGCCTTAGAAATGGCGAATCGTTATGGCGATGCCGTGCGTATGAATTCTATTATGCCCGGTTTCTTTTTAACCGACCAAAATCGGGCTTTATTGACCAACCCTGATGGTTCACTTACGTCGCGTGGTGATTCGATTATTCGTCAAACGCCTTTCAAACGGTTTGGACATCCCGACGAATTGGTCGGTGCATTGATATGGCTTTTGAGCGATGCCTCTAAATTTGTTACAGGCATGGATATTGGGGTTGATGGCGGGTTTACGATTAATAGTGGGGTTTAGGCATAAAACAGAAAAGCAGTTACGATTGTGTCGTAACTGCTTCATTATTA
>JANMJN010000038.1:0-10636 GCA_031371355.1 Saprospiraceae bacterium | reverse complement strand
GACTATTCGTATTCCAGCCAATACAACGGCAACCATTGCCTTGAAAAATACCGAAATCAATCAAATTAATGAGGGGGGGCAATCTGCCATGAAGCAAACTGCGTTGCAAAACCTTAGAGCGGAAGGGAATTTTATAAAGTTTGAAATTGGGTCCGGTACGTATTCTTTTGAGTATTAATCCTTTGAATCAAGATGCGTGGGATTTCAAAGATGCTAAGGATTTAGGTGTATATGTACGCTTAAATCCTTAGCATCCTTAAAAATCCCACGCATCTTGATTCAAACATTAATTCTGCAATTCATTTTGCAGCGCATTCATTTGTAATTGACTGAGAGCTATATCTTGTTTTAAGTACTGCATTGCCGTTTCAAATTGTTCTAAACGGTCTTCAAGGTCAGGAGTTGAGCCTTTTTCGGCGATGTGCTCTTTGACGGCTTCAATTATTTGAGACATTTGTGTGATCATATTTTCGGCAGCCTCTATCTTATCAGCATACAAAAGTGCCATGCCTACATTCATCTCTTTACGGAAAGCGTCATTTTTTTGATAGAACGCAGCAGTAGATTTCATTCTTTCAAACGCATCAGCTAAGTCTGGATCTTCCTGAAGCAGCTCCTCATGTTCGGGTGTTTCAATGATGTTAATCATTTCGTTCACGTTCATCATATCTTGCGGGTCATTGTATCCTGCTTCTAGCTCGCCACTTTCTTCTTTTTGTTTAATATAAGCGACATATTCGGCATTTTCCGCTTGAAAGGCGGCATAACGTGCATAAATATCTTGAACATATTCGGCGGCATTGGCAAAGCCTTTGTATTTGTCTTTATTATTTTCCATGTGGTAAAAAATTTATAGGGATAAAAATAGTATTTATTTTAATATTATCAAAAAAAATTAGTGCTATTATTCAGGACAAGGTTTAAAGCCCACGTGTCGGATATTTTTTAAACATCCGACACGTGGGAATACAATAATACTCAGAGATAGCACAGATCAGTCACCAATAATCAACCGTTTGGCGGCAACGTGCGTTGCTGCCCCAAGACGACAAATATAGGTGCCGTTTGGCAAATCACTTGTCGTGATGTTCAACTGGTTTTCTCCAACTTTTAAATGGCTGAAAATCTGTCGTTTCACTTCTCTTCCCATCAAATCAACCACGCTAATGAAGATTTCGTCTTCATTAGGTGCATAAAAGGAAATTGTTACATTGTTTTTAGCTGGATTTGGTTGCAGTTGCCAATCCGATTTTTTACCTAAAACCGAAACAGCAACAACTTTAGAATGGGTGAATGCCTCATTCATATCCACTTGTTTCAGACGATAATAATAGGTTTTGCCTTCGGTCACATCGGCATCCGTGAAGTCGTAAACAGCGGCTTGATTTTTATCTTTAACAAAACCTATTGTTGCAAACGCTAATTTATTATCCCCCTCAGTATTTACACTGCTTACAGCCTTTTCAATATAGAAACCTTTAGCATTGACCGATATTGCCGTTTGCCAAGTCAAAAGGGCTGTTTTTTGGTCATTTAAAGTTGCTTGAACATCTATGAATTCGACGGGTAAAACAATATTAGAGTTATTGACATCCTGCATACCCGTTCCTGTGCCAGACAAAAGGGCATCGTAATAAAGAAAATTTATCTGTGTACCATTGGGATAGGTGTGATAAACACTCGAACTGCCCGTTAGCTTTTTAGCATAAATTTGATTGTTTAAAGCATAAAAGACCGTATCAACGCCTAAAGTCACGGCTGGGACATTGTTGGCTCCCGCCACATAGGTTGAAAGGTAAGTCCATAAATCCGTTCCTGTTTTGTCGCGGTAATACAAACGAGCTTGTCCAGAGGCATTCGCACCGCCAGCGATGAGCAAATCGCCAGAACTGCTGATGTGAATGTCTTCAATTGAAACAACATAATCATGTCCCAAAGCGGTTTCTACCGCCGTCATACTTTGCGCCACTGTCCAACTCGAACCATTCCAAACGGCGCGGTAAATGCTGTAACTCGAAGGTGAAGCGGAGTTGTATTCCACAGCAATATACGCCACAGTATTGCCCCCCTCAGTATTGAAAGCAATATCGTTCACATCCACATCTTGCCCGTCCGAAGTCGCTACGATACGCAGTTGCGCCCAAGACGTGCCGCCGTCTGTGGTATAAAAAACGCCACCTTTATTGCTGCCTTGTTGATTATAGCCGACTAAAACAAGGTTATTGTTCGTTGGACAAACCTCAATCGCTTTTATTTGACTGCTGCCGGCAAAATTATAAGGCGCATTTTCAGCCGTAAAGACTTGTGACCACGTCGAACCTGTGTTTGTTGTTTTATAAACCCGCACATTGCCGACATAAGCCGAACTAACCGTATTACCGATCATTTCTGCCGAATAATAAGGCGATCCGTCACCATTTGGAAACTGTGCAACCGACCAATTAGGGGTGGTATTAAAACTCGAAACACTACGCACACCTGCTTTGGATGCCATCCAACCATCGGTTTTGGTGGCATTCATATCGAAATCATTGACTTGAACAGCTTCGATGCCATCGTCAATTTCTGTTATCGTAGCACCGCCGTTCATGGAAGCTCCTATCCCTTGGTCGGTTGTCATGCACACAATAAAATCATCAGAGAGTGAAGGGCTTGGGAAGACGCCAACACTGCCGTCGTTGGGATGTGTTTGGAAACCGGTGTTGCCAAACTCCTGCCACGTTGCCCCTTTGTCATTGGAATAACCTTTAGCGAAAAAGACTTTGTAACTCAAGGGCATAGCAACGGTTTGATAAAACGCCAAATTTGAGCCAGATTGACCGCTTAAACCTGTGTTAACGCTCGTCCAAGTCGCACCTGCATCATCTGAATAAGCGATGTATTTAGTCATGTTGTTAGAACCAGCGACAAAAAGGCGACCATCTGGTCCGACACCAAATACTTTCCATGTCACCGACGCACTCAAGGTAGCCAAAGAGATGGTAGAAAAAGTAGAACTGACTGTGAACGCCGAATGAATGTCTGATGATTTTAACAGAGTCGGTGCTGTTCCTTCACCAAAGGCATAGATATAGTTGTCCGAGCCAATCGTCAATTTAGCGTTTGACAGCGAACCCAGCCCAGCGTATGTCTGCGAACCTGTTGCTGAGTACGCCCCCGCACCATTAAGGCTACCCCAATTGAGTTCCGTACTGTTGCGGAGATAGAATAAATTGCCTGATTTTATGACAACGTCATTTACACCTGTCGCAATCGACACTTTGGCAGAGAAAGGCGTCACGCTCGTGTATAGCGTACTGGAGGCAATAAAGGCGAGCGATTCAGAAAGGGAATGTGTTGCCATACGCTGAATACTGCTACCCAAATTTGCCGTTTCGTCAGCACAAGGTAAAACGCTGAAAGTGCCGACTGATGACCCGCCCATAGTAGGCGTGGAAACTGTAGCAGAAAAAATGGAATTCGCACTTTCTGTTGCGACAAAAATGCGTCCGTCGGTGGTCGTAGATTTATATCCCGATATCGCATTGATGCGTCCACCGTAAATGGCTTGAACGGAAATCGAAGACTGTGAAAATAGGGGTGAGGTGAGTAAAATAAAAAGGAAAAGGCTGAATAGCCGCGATTCTAATAGAAAATTTCTCATTTTAGACGGTTTTTAATAAAAAATATATACTTCTTTTATTATACCATAAAAAGCGAGCCAAAGTTTAATTTTGAGGCTACAAATTTAAAATTTATGAATTTATTTCTATTTTATACTTGCTCCGGTATGTTTAAATTCTCAATATATTTATACGCCGAACCCGTATTAATCAACACGACGGTTTCTGTCCGCGAAATCCAACCTTCCGATAGGAGTTTTTTCAAAGCCATCCAGGTTGCTGCGCCTTCAGGCGCGACAAAGACCCCCTCAGTATGAGCGATCTCATGGATGCCTTCGAGCATTTCAACATCGTTGATACGGATAGCTGTGCCATGGCTTTCTTTCAAAACGCGTAGCATCCATTTGTCGCCAAAAGGAGCAGGGACACGTAAGCCATTGGCGATGGTTACTTCTGGCTTTTCAACAGGCAACCCTGCGGTTAAACCTTTCTCAAAAGCATCCACAATCGGTGAACAACCTGTAACTTGAACACACACCATACGTGTTGGAATATGGCTTATCCAACCCAATGCTTTCATTTCTGCGAAAGCTTTCCAAATGCCAATCAAGCCTGTGCCGCCACCTGCGGGATAAATAATAACATCGGGCAATTGCCAGTTGCATTGTTCGGCAATTTCGTAACCCATTGTTTTTTTACCTTCGACACGGTAAGGTTCTTTCAAGGTGGACACATCAAACCATGCTTTGTCGGTGTTTTGTGATGCCATCGCCTTACCTGCATCGCGGATAGAGCCTTCTACCAAGGTGACTTTTGCGCCAAAAAACGCGCAATCTACCTTAAATACTGAGGGGGTTGCTTTAGGCATAAACACATGTGCTTCCATCCTCGCTTTTGCTGCATAGGCACTCATCGCACTGCCCGCATTACCCGCCGTTGGCAACGCGACCTTTGTGATGCCGTATTCTTTTGCCTTCGAAATAGCCATACACAGACCGCGTGCTTTGAAGGAAGCCGTTGGATTGCCTGATTCATCTTTGATAAAAAGGTTTGGAAGTCCTAATTTTTTGCCCAAATTATCCATGGGCAACATCGGTGTAAATCCTTCGCCCAATGAAACAATGTTTGCCACATCTTCAACGGGTAACATTTCGCTGTAACGCCACATTGTCTTTGGGCGGAGGGAGAGGACAGACTTATCAAGTCCTGTCGAAAGGTCGTACATCGCCGTCAAAGGAGCTGAACAATCAGGGCAATATGTTTGAATGTCTGCTTTATTAAAAGAACGACGGCATTCCGTACATTCGAGATGGGAGAAAAATGAGTGGTGCATGTGACTGGTTTTATTTAACAAAAGGCAAATATACTGAGGGGATGCTTTATTCGTATGCACGAATTTGTAGAACGGTAACGTTACCGCATAAGAAAGCTGCTTTTAGGAAACTGTTTCCTAATTTTGTCAAAAAATAGTACTTTATGAAAAAACAGTGTTTACTTCTCTTTTTTGTGTTTGGCTTGATCTTAAATTTTGCGGTCGCGCAAACAATGTCTTATAAATTTGATTTTGGAACGGATAAACCGACGGCAGGTTATACCCCTGTGAACAGCACCACGACTTACACGCCGGAACGGGGTTTTGGGTTTTTACCTTCTGATGTGCCGATACAAGCGGTTGAACGCAAGAAAAAGCCGTCGTTAGGGTCGCATTTTATAACTTCTGAAAAGCCCTTTTACTTTTCTGTGGATTTGTCCGAAGGGAATTATGATGTCAAAATAACTTTTGGGGATAAGAAAGGCGAGTCTTTGACAACTGTAAAGGTCGAAAATAGGCGTTTGATGCTTGAAAAAGTGAAAACTAAGAGAGGTAAATTGTTAGACCAAACCTTTACGGTCAATATCCGAAATGCTGCGATTCTTGGTAAAGATTCTGTGAAGTTAAAGCCACGTGAATACAATTATTTGCATTGGGATAATAAGTTGACTTTTGAATTTTGCGAAAATATGCCCAAAGTGGCAGCGATAGAAATCACACCGAATACAGAAGCGACAACGGTTTTCTTAGCAGGTAATTCAACAGTGGTGGATCAATACATTGAGCCCTTTGCCGCTTGGGGTCAGATGATACCGCGTTTTTTCGTACCCCTCAGTATTTCGATAGCCAATCATGCAGAATCGGGCGAAACACTGCGGAGTTTTGTATCTGAAAAACGCTTAGATAAAGTAATGAGTTTGATGAAGGAAGGTGATTACTTGTTCATCGAGTTCGCGCACAATGACCAAAAGCAAAAGGATTTGAACCCATTTGTCGGGTACAAGGACTTATTGATACAATTCATCAGCGAAACGCGCAAGAAGGGCGGCAACCCTGTTTTGGTCACCTCTATGCACCGCCGTAACTTCGATTCGTTGGGACACATCATCAATACGCTCGGCGACTTTCCTGAAGCGATGCGGCAAACAGCTAAAGAAGAAAATGTACCCCTCATTGACCTCAATGTCCTGAGTAAAACGATGTGGGAAGCACTGGGCATTGAGGGGTCTAAAAAGGCTTTTGTTCATTTTCCACTCGGTTCTTTTCCCGGTCAGGAGAAACCGATTGTAGATGATACGCATTTTTCAAATTATGGTGCGTATTTGTTGGCGCAGTGCATGGTCGAAGGGATTCGGCAGAATGTACCAGCATTAGCGGTGTATTTGCAAAATGTACCCCAATTTGACCCCTCAGTACCCACGCCGTTTGAGTATTTTAATTTTCCATTAGGTGCTTTGAAGCCCGTTGTGAAGCCTGATGGGAATTAAAAAAAGCCTAAAATATCCGATAAAATAAAAACGGAAACGTTTCCGATCATAAAGTATAAAAGTAAAATCAAAAAAGATAGTGGAAAGTAGCCATAATTAAAATATCATTGTGTTATTATTCAATTATAAAAAACAAAATAAGGCGTTGGACACATTTTCCAAAGAAAAAAAGGCTTGTGCTTTTTATATTTCATTTATCTTTTTTGATTAACAAAGACACTTATCAACCTTTTGGAAATACTTGATTATTTAATGGACATATAGAAATTATTCGCTATCCATTATCAATGATAAATTATACGAAAAAATTGTGTTAATTTGACACAACGACTATATTTCATAATCTTTTTCTCTTCAACTAAACTCACTTTTGGAAATGAAAATTAAACTACTGCATTTCGTTCTGCCGCTATTGCTGGCGTTTCAGCAAGTCAGCGCGACGAATAGCCCAACAAATTGGGCTGATGTCATCATCACAGGGCAAGTGGTCTCTAATACAGGCGAGACCATGCCCGGTGTGAGTGTCGTTATCAAAGGCACATCAACGGGAACAATCACCGATGAAAACGGTGTTTTTGAAGTTAGATCTGCTGCAAAGAGTGGCACATTGATTTTCTCGTTTGTCGGTTACAAGCCATTTGAACAAAACTTCACAGGTTCAGCCGCTTTGAAAATTACGCTTGAAGCGGCGGAAGGGATGCTTGAAGAAGCCGTTGTTGTTGGTTATGGTACCGCAAAAAGAGGCAATATTGCCAACTCTGTAGCGAGTATGACAGCAGCAGACCTCGAAGACCGTCCGTTGAACCGTATCGAAAATGCATTTTCAGGTGAAATGGCAGGTGTTTATGCCCAAACGACGACGGGCGAACCGGGTGCGGAACTTTCAGTACGCGTCCGCGGTACCGGTTCAATCAATGCCTCAAATGAGCCATTGTATGTAGTTGACGGTGTGCCTGTTGACAATTTGCGTGGTATTAATCCTGCAGATGTACAAAGTTTGGACGTCTTGAAAGACGCATCTGCGGCAGCTATCTACGGATCGCGTGGTTCTAACGGTGTAGTGATTGTCACGACGAAAAAAGGTAAAAAAGGTAAACCGAAATTGTCTTTCAGTAGCTACGTCGGTTTGCAACAAGTCGAAAGTCGTTTGCCGATCATGAGTCCTACTGAATGGATTCAAATGCGTAAGGAAGGTGTGGATGAGGCTTGGGTCGCACGTGGTGTCTCTTTGAAAAAACCTTATACGGCTGCCGATCCAATGAGTTTTCGCGCAACAGAATTGGCTATCCCTGTGGGTAATGCACCTAACGCAACCTATATGTATGACCCAAGATGGGAGCAAGGACAAGACAGTTTGGCATATGTAGATTGGCAAAAAGAGTTTTTCAAGAATGCCATGATGAAATACTATCAACTCGGCGCATCGGGTGGCACAGAAGATTTGACTTATAATATTACCGCTTCTTACCTCGACCACGATGGTATTGCGATAGCAACAAATGTAAAACGGGCAACTTTGCGCGCCAACTTTGAAGCAAAAATTAGCAACCGTTTCAAGTTCGGTTTGGTTTTAGCCCCCTCAGTAGAATGGTCTGATGCCGGTCGTGTGGATGGTAAAGACAATACAGCGATGGTTGCTATCCAAATGCCACCTGTCGTGGATAAAGCAGCAGGAAAATACACCGGTGCTATGCCTTTCGGTGCTTATGCTTGGTCGGGTCGTTATTTCAACCCGATTTCGACGATGGAAAGAACGGAATATGCAGTCAAACGCAGCCGTTTGAATAGTAATGCTTATTTGCATATTGACCTCGTTCCCGGTTTGCAACTCCAATTGATGGGCGCGATGGACAACAACAATTATTATGACCAACGCTTTGTGCCGACGAGCGCACAACGCGATTGGGCGACAACCGTTGAAGGCTCAATCACGACCTCGCAACGCAACCAAACTTTGTCAAGTCGTTATTTGTTTCAAAGTATTTTGCAATACAGACAATCATTTAACAAAAAACACAATTTAGACTTACTTGGCGGTTATTCAGTTGAGCAAACAGGCTTTGAGTCGAGTTTCCAAGGCGCAACGGGTTTCCCGAATGACTGGTCTTATGTGTTCAATCAAGGTTCTGTTACTTCAGTTACTTCAAATATCAGTTCAGGTAAAACAGGGTTGATTTCTTATTTCGGTCGTGGCAGTTATGACTTCAAAGGCAGATATATCTTGTCTGCTACGATTCGCCGCGACGGTTCTTCAAAATTTGGCGCAAACAACCGTTGGGGTACATTCCCTTCAGCTTCGGCAGCTTGGCGTGTATCGGATGAGGCTTTCTTGAGAAATAGTAAAATAGTCAGCGACATTAAATTGCGTGCAAGCTGGGGAATCACGGGCAACAACCGTATTCCAGACGGCGCACAATTCTCTTTGTTGGGAACACAAAACTATCCCGTCAATAACATTACAGCCAATGGTTATAGCCCAACAACAATTGAAAACCTTGATTTAGGTTGGGAACAAACAAGCAGCTATAACTTTGGTTTAGACTTTGGTTTGTTCAAAAATCGTGTTTTGGGTTCGCTTGAAGTCTATAATCGCAAAACAACCGATTTGTTGTTGCGTGCACCAGTTTCTTCTATAACAGGCTTCACAACAAGCTGGCAAAACGTGGGTGATGTTGAAAACAAAGGCGTTGAATTTTCAATTGTCACACGCAATATTGTCAAAAAAGACTTTAGTTGGAAGACAAACTTCAATGTTTCATATAACAAGAACACAGTGCTTCGTCTTGGCTACGACAACACACCGATTCCACAAGGTTTCTCTAACTTAACGAACATCATCCAAGTGGGTGCGCCCATCAATTCTATGATGTTATATCAACACATTGGCGTCTTTTTGAATGCAGAAGATTTGGCGAAATATCCAAAAATGTCAACTATGAGAGTTGGTGATTCAAGATATGCGGATGTAAATGGTGATGGTATCATCACTGTTAATGACCGTGCAATCGTTGGACATCCGTCTCCTGACTATACTTTTGGTTTGACAAATGAATTCAGATATGGTCGTTTCGATTTGCGTATTGTCGCTTTTGCACAAACAGGTGGTAGCGTTTATTCGATGATTGGTCGTTCTATTGACCGTCCAGGTATGGGTTATTTGTACAATAAACTATCTATCTGGAAAGACCGCTTCCAATCAGAAGCCGTACCAGGTAATGGCAATATTCCAAGTGTGAATGCCACGACAGGAGGTTTCTTTGATACACGTTGGTTGTATAGCTCAGATTATTTGCGCATCAAAAACATTACTTTGGGTTATGATTTGCCAAAAATCAAAGGTTTTGACAAAGCAAGACTTTATGTTTCTGTTGAAAACGCTTATATCTGGCATAAATACTATGGTGGTTTAACTCCCGAAGCTTCTAACGATGCAGGTGGTGACTACGGTGGATATCCACAAGCGCGTACTTATACATTGGGTGTGAGTGTGACTTTCTAAGTTTCGAGTTTTGGGTTTTAAATGTAGCGTAACTCAATACTTAAAACCCAAACACACCCCTCAGTATTTTCAACGTTTTTTTTAAAACTTTAATTCAAAAAATAATGAAATCTCTCAAATATACATGTGGCCTTGTTGGTTTATTGGTGTTGACTTTCCTCTCTTCGTGCAGCGAAGACTTCCTCGACATCACACCCGCCACAAAAAATACGTCAAACGACTATTATCAAAACGAATCGCAGTTTGACCAAGCAACCATTGCTTGTTACAATGAACTTTTGGGCAAACCAACATCAGATTGGTATATGTCTGAAATCCGTTCCGACAATTCGCTCGAATATTTCCAAAATGTACAACGTGACTGGAACGAAATCGGCAATTTTATTTTAACAGCTCAAACCGCGCAGATTCAAAGCACGTGGACGATGAGCTATAACGGTATCTATCGGGCGAATATCCTTTTGGAAAAAATCGCACCTTTTACTTTTGCGAAAGTACCACAGTTCCAAGCGGAAGCACGTTTTATACGCGCATTGTTCTATTTTGACTTAGTACGTTATTTCGGCGACGTACCTGTCACAACCAAGCCAGTGTCATTCATCGAAGCCAAAACAGTTGTGCGTTCGCCTGTTTTAGAAGTGTATAATTTGATTCTCGAAGACTTGAAATTCGCGGCAGCTAACTTACCTGAAACATATGTTGCTGCACAAAAAGGTCGTGCGACTAAATGGGCGGC
>JANMJN010000036.1:0-5680 GCA_031371355.1 Saprospiraceae bacterium | reverse complement strand
TGTTTAGATAGTTCCAAACGGAAACTGCATCGTCACGCAGTGCAACGACCCATGCTGATATATCAACGGACGACAATCCAAGCCAATCACTTCTCTATCACGAAAGCACCCCCTCAGTATTTCGAGGGCTTCGGCATCTTGCGGCACGCCATAAGTGGGCACAAGCACCGCCCCGTTTATGATAAGGAAATTGGCATAAGTGGCAGGTAAACGTTGTCCTTCTTCATCATAAATGGCTTCTGACATCGGTAGCGGCACAAGTTTGTAGGGTTGCCCCTGCTCAGTTCGAAAAGCACGTAACTCGTTTTCCATGCGTTGCAAAGCGGCGAAATGCTCATCATTCGGGTCAGTGCATTGGACATAAGCGATTGTGTTTTCGTCACAAAAGCGAGCGAGTGTATCAATATGAGAATCTGTGTCGTCGCCTGCGAGATAGCCGTTTTCGAGCCATAAAATGCGCGTAACACCAAACAGTTGCTTCAATTTCTGCTCAATTTGCTGTTTCGATAGATGTGGGTTGCGATTGGGTGACAATAGACATTCAGTGGTTGTCATCAAAGTACCCTGTCCATCACTTTCGATGCCCCCACCTTCGAGTACAAGTCCACCTTTGTGTATTTTTTTTGTCTTAAAAACACCTTTATCGAACAGACGTTGTGTTATCAAATTGTCCTTGTCAGCAGCAAATTTCAAGCCCCAGCCATTGAATACAAAATCCAACAAAACGGGCTTTTCATCATCAAAAATGGTAATAGCCCCGTGGTCTCGCGCCCAAGTATCGTTAGAAGGCAAAGAAACCAAGCATAAATTGTTTTGAACTGCCCCCCTCAGTAAATCACTTGTTTTTTCTGCATCTTTACAAACAACCAACACTTTTTGATATTGAGAAACAGTTTCAATGAGCCGTACAAAGCAAGGAATAACTTCATCGAGCATCGGCAACCAATCCGAATCCTCGTGCGGGAAAGTGAATTGAATGGCACTTTGCTGTTCCCATTCTGCGGGTAATCTACGTGACATAAACTAAGATTTTTGTTTATTCCAATACAAATAAAACGGCACACCTGACAAAGTTAAGACCAAGCCCATACCCGCCTCACGTGGATTTGAAAAGCAGGTGATGACGATGAGTGTGATGCAAAACAGCACAAATATGGCTGGAACAACAGGATAACCCCAAACTTTATAAGGTCTTTCCGCATTCGGTTCACGGACACGCATGATGAAAACACCGGCGGCTGTTGCCCCATAAAAGAAAAAGGCAACAAAAATAAGCATATCCGTCAATTGGTCGAAACTACCCGATAGGACAAGTAAACACGCCCAAAGACATTGAATCCACAACGCAACATTCGGCGTGTTGGTTTCGGGATGAATACGGTCTGCTCCTTTGAAGAAAACGCCGTCTTCTGCCATAACTTGATAAATGCGGGGAGGCATCAAAATCGTCGCATTCGTACAACCAAATGTTGTTAAGACAATCAAACAAGATATAACTGTTGCACCCACACCACCTGCAAAATGCCGAATGACCTCAATGGCGGCTATTTGATTTTTCGATTTGGCGATGGCAATAACATCGTCCATTGGTAACACATATAAATAAGTGAAGTTGACCAATGCATATGCCCCAATGATGATTAATAAGCCAAAAAACAAGGCTAAAGGTAGATTCCTATTTGGATTTTGGATTTCTCCACCGAGGAAACCGACGGTATTCCAACCTTCGTAAGCCCAAAATGCGGCAAGCATAGCCCCAAAAACGGCTTTTATCAAATCAAAGTCGTACCAAGGGCGAGAGACGTAATTTACTGAGGGGGTCGTAAAGTTTTCAATGCTGCCACCGCCAAAGAACAAACCCGAAATGACAATCAACAATAAACCCGCTATAACGAGTTTTGTGATTGAATTGCTTAACCATTCGCCTCCTTTCAAGCCACGTGTGTTGAGCCGTGTTAATCCGATGATGATGATGATGGTCAGCATTTTAACCCCAAAATTGTCGAAGGGTGTCATAATGCCTAATACTTGCATTTTTTCAAGACTTTCAGGTAAATGCGGTAAGGGTATGAGCGAATTGAAAGATTGTGCCACAACATAAGCGATGGCAGAAACCGATGCTGTTTTGATGACTGCAAAGGTTGCCCAACCGTACATAAAAGCGGTAAAACGTCCATAAATCTTCTTGAAATACAAGTATTCACCGCCTGAACCTGCCATCATGCCTGCGATTTCGGCATTACTCAATGCACCTGTTAAACTGATGATACCGGCTAAAACCCAGGCACATAAAACGAGTGAAGGCGACATCAAGCCCTCTGACATCGGGGCAACTTTTTTGTAAACACCTGAACCAATGACAGAACTGACAACTAAAATTGTCGCTGAAGTCAGCGTGATGGTTCGGAGTAATTGACCTTGTTTCTTTTCCATTTTTCGCTTTTTATTTTCACAAAGAAAAGAATTTAGAGACATTATTTCCTTTGTTTTATAAAAAAGACAAAAAATCAACAAAATACTGGAGAGATTTAAGATGCTACATTTTAACGATTTTCGCAACAGTAATTGCACCATTTGACGTTACGGCTACTTGATAAACGCCTTGGGGTAAGTCAGATACATCAAATTGATTTGAAGTGTTATTGACGAAATGGTGCATCAAACGCCCTGTTATATCATAAATACGTACATTATCGAATGGTTCGAAGCTTTGTATCCTTACAATACCTGTTGTCGGATTAGGCACAATCACCATGTTGTTTTTTGTATTCCTATTGACGGATTCTGTTTTTGAATATTGATATGTACCATCGAATTCATTGATTTTCAAACGGTAGTAATTCAAGCCTTGCTTAGGGCTTTTATCTTCAAAAATGTAGTTTTTACTGAGGGGGGTGTTTTGTGCGGCGACTGAACCGATGTCTTCAAACTGATTTCCATCAAAAGACTTTTGAATTATATAGTCTTTTATCCTAATTTCTTGGGCTACTTGCCAACTCAATTCAACGGCTTTATTTTTTTCTATTGCTTGAAAACTGATTAATTCGACTGGAACAACACCTGTTTGTCCTTGAAATGTCAAAGAAGTGATGGATAATGGCGGTAAACTAAGCGTTGTGGCATTATTTAAGAAAGTCGTGGTACTACTTTGCAATGCGTTTTGACTGTGTGAAACAAACGTTTCTGATGACGACAAAGAGGACAACCGTAGGACATTTGCGGTACTATTAGACACTGTAAAATTGGAAAAATTAAGCGTCGTACTTTTCGTTAAAGTCGTTGAACGATTGACCAAAACGACGGTCATGATGTTTTTATCCGCATTTACTGAGGGGTATGCCGAGACGTTTGTTTCGTCGGTTGATGTACCTTGAACGGACAGTGTTTGGTTGTAGCGTGAAAACAAGTGCAGCGTTTCCCACATACCTGTTTTCCAAGTCCACGGAGAAAATAGCTCGACCTCATTTTTCATAAATTCACCCAATGTGGAGGCATACCACGTGGCGACTACTGAGGGGGTATTGTTGTTGACATCTATTTCGGTTAAGCCGAGTTTGATACCGTGGTTTGCGCCAAAATATTGGGTCAACCAATCGTTGATGCGTCCAAAAATGTATTCCTTTGTTTGACTATTGTCCCAGCCACCATTGACAGTTTTCACGCCATTTGCGCCCGGATAGACGTAATTTCTATCAAAAAAGACACGATGAAGCTGCACAACGTCGGTATTTGCACTTTCATTGGGATAAAAATGAATATCTAAAACATCTAATAATCGAACGCCCGAGGCTTGTTGTTCTTCGGCGCAACGTTTGATGAAAAATTTGAGCCATGGATAAGTGTTGCCATCTGAACCCGTTATCGTATTCATCCAATTGAACCACTGCCATTCATTAGCTGTCACAGGACCCACCAATTTGATGGCAGGGAATTTAGCTCGGGCTTTTTTAGCGACGGCAAAATAGTTTTGCATAAAAGTTTCGGCAGCAAGGCTTGAGTTGACAATATCGTCGTGTGTACCATGCCAAATTTCGGGTTCATTGTCCATATTCCAATAGGTCGCACGGCTTTGAGGAATGCCCAAAGTGTTGAACCAGTAGGGTAAAATGTCTGTTGTAGAGTCTGCCGTCCAGTTTTGGAGGTATAAATTCGGATTACCGTTGACGGTTGCATTGCTGCCCCCGCCCGCATTAACTGTACCACCACCTGCTAAGTTCTGTTGCACACCTGACCACCATTGCGAACTGTTGTATCCCCAATCATTGAAATTATTGGACGTATTATTTGCTGCCTTACCAATGAGTTGGAACGACCACATACCCGTGACATCGGGAGGGAAATTGTTATTAAAATAACTCACATCAGCATCCCAATCGTGGCTATAAACATTGTTGTACCAGTCGGGATGACTGGATAGGTGTTTTTTCCAATTGTATTTTGTTGAATTATTACCACCGCCTTCACGTAAGAATTTCACACCTGCATCTTGAAGTTTTATCAATTCTGCCGCCGATAAGGGTGTAGAACTCAAGGAATTATTGCGTCCATAGATATTAGGCGATATGGTTTTGACCGCTTTAGTTGGGTCAATCGCAATGGTGACTTGTGCAAAAGTTGTTTTTATTGAAAAAAACAAGCTGAAAATGAGTAGATGGCGCATCATTGTAGAACGGTTTTAAGTGTAGAATGATTTTCTAAGGCAAAATACTGAGAGGTATTACAACTTACTTCAAAAAACGTTAAGGTACAATCAATTTTAAAGTTTGCGAACCACTTTTTGTCATCAAAGTAACAAAATAAACACCGCTAACTTTTTGAAAATCAACTAATTCAAAGCTGTTTTCGAGTAGATTTACATTCTTTTCAAAGACTATAACACCGATGCTATTTCTGATTTGTAGTTGTGCGGCTTCATTTACTGTTGAGGAACGAAATCCCGATGCCATCGGGAAGGGGGTGTGCCAAACTATTTTTGTAGGGACTACGGCTGGATTGGGTATGATTTTCAAACCTAAATCCGTTGCCAAATCGTATGTGCCTGTACCACTTGTATTGATTGTCAATGTTTTATCTGCATCTAAGATAGCGTCTTGCGTAATAATTTTACCATCAGCCAATTTGACTGTTATTTTGTATTTTCCTTTGAAACCCCGTTGCGTTGCTTCGCCCGAAGCCATTGTATTGACCTTCGTATCCGTCCACCATTTCGTAAAAATTTGATCAATAAAAGCTGTACCACTTGGCTTAATTGTCCAGTCTTGATAATAAATCGGTGCATTGCCTTGCCAATGTGCGCCATCCCAAAAGCCCCACATCAAAAAGCCTTTCATGCTGGGGTGTGCAAAACATATTGTCAAAATATCACGCATATATTTTGCTTGTACATCCCCACTTGCGAGTTTATCAATGTCGTATTCGGTCACTTTGGCTTCTAAATGATATTTATCCCAAAACTCATCAAGAATCTCTTTCACTCTTGGAATACCCGTTGGTTTTGAGCTAAAATGCCCTTGAAAACCAATGCCATCTATCGGCGCGCCTTGTGCCAACAATTCATCTATACGCTGCTTCCAAGTAGCGATACCGTTGGTTGGTGAATCACCTTGTTCGATGGCGATATAATCGTTGAGATAAAGTTTTGAATTGGGCAGTAGGCTATCTGCTTGTTTATAGATTTCAG
>JANMJN010000299.1:0-1633 GCA_031371355.1 Saprospiraceae bacterium | reverse complement strand
TATTGGTCATTAATTGCTGAAAGGCTTGTTTGAAACTTTCACGTAAGACGTACATGGTTTTGATTTTAAAATTTCAAATATCTATCGTTAAACACGATATTTCTTTTTGTCATTCTGAACGAAGTGAAAGAATCTAAATGTAATACTATTCAGATTCTTTCACTTCGTTCAGAATGACAAAAAGACACAATATAAAGACACAATTTTGCAAAAAATTATGAATTTCACCCACTTTAAATAGATGAATCTCCTTATTCTATCTGCCAACGTGTCGAAAATAAAAAGTTTAGGATGGATTTACGCCCATCTCGTTCAAAATATCTACTTTTGACACTTGGTGAAACCTATATTTAAAATATCAAAATTCAATAAAAAATCATGTCAATAGTCAATCGTGCAGCCGCAGAACTGAAAGGCGACCGTGTTATTTGGGCAATCGTCGCCGTACTGGCTTTGTTTTCTATACTTGCCGTTTACAGCTCGTCGAGCATGGTGGCGTTCCAAAAACGCAGTGGTAATACCGAATTTTATCTGCTGAAACAAGTCATTATATTGAGTATTGGCTTAGTTTTAACATATTTTGCCTATCTGCTTAATTACAAAAGATATAGTGTGTGGGCTCCTTATATGCTTGCCGTTGTCGTTCCACTTTTAATGTTGACATTAGCTATTGGTCCTGAAATAAACAATGCCTCTCGTTGGCTTATTGTACCTGGTATTGGTTTATCATTTCAGACATCAGACTTGGCAAAAATCGCACTTATAACCTATATCGCACGTTCAATAACGGCTAAACAAGACCATATTTCTGATTTTCAAAGTGCTTTTATACCTATTATTGTACCCATCATCATTGTTTGTTTGCTCATCGCACCGGCTGACCTTTCGACAGCGATGGTCATTTTCGTAACCTGTATGCTTATGATGTTCATCGGGCGTGTAGCGATGCAATATATCTTTCTACTGATTTTTTGCGGTTTTGTCTCCTTTGCGGGTTTAATTGTCATTGATAGGGTCAAACCAGGAACAATAAGAACCGAAACATGGGTCAATCGTACCCGCGATTTCATCGAAAACGCCGACGGTCAACCCCAAACGCAACTCGCAAAAATGGCGATTGCCAAAGGCGGTTTCTTTGGCAACGGACCAGGCAATTCTATTCAGAAAAACTTCTTACCTATGGCTTATACAGACTACGTGTATGCTGTAATTATTGAAGAATATGGCTTAATTGGTGGCTTTTTGATAATGGGTTTGTATGTCCTCTTGTTTTTGCGAGTCGTCCGATTGGTGACAAAATCGCCTAAAACCTTTCCCGCCATGCTTGCCATGGGGCTGTGTCTCATACTCACAATACAAGCCTTAGCCAACATGGCAGTAAGCGTTCATTTGGTACCTGTTACTGGTCTGCCCATGCCCATGGTTTCTATGGGCGGCACCTCCCTCTTGTTCAGTTGTATTGCATTGGGCATGATATTGAGCGTATCTAAATTTATAGAATCTGAAAAATGAGCAAAATCTTGCGCACTTTATACCACATTTTCATCAAAAATCGCTTCATACGTTGGACTTGGATGCTGGCTATAGTCCTTTTTGGGGTTCGTTTTGCCACTGAACGTGGTTTGGCATGGAA
>JANMJN010000296.1:0-12291 GCA_031371355.1 Saprospiraceae bacterium | reverse complement strand
TAAAAAATAGCGGGATTTTTAAAATTTTTGCATAACATTTTTTTAAAAAACAACTTTTTAACCAAATTTATGTAAACGACCTATGAGTGGGTGCAAGAACTAACTGGCATTCAAGAACGTCGTTACGGCACAAAACACAAGGAAACGACCACGACAATGGGCGCGCGGGCGGCTGAAATTGCCATTGAACGGGCGGGTATTCAGAAAGAAGATGTGGATTTTATCATTTTTGCTACGCTTAGTCCCGACTATTATTTTCCAGGGTGTGGTGTTTTGCTGCAACGCGAAATGGGCATTACCAAAACAGAAATAGGTGCGTTGGATATTCGCAATCAATGCTCAGGTTTCCTTTATGCGCTTTCTATTGCCGACCAATTTGTGAAAACGGGTATGTATAAAAATATTTTGGTGGTGGGTGCTGAAATGCACTCGATGGGGCTTGATTTTACGACTCGTGGACGCAATGTGACCGTCATTTTTGGCGATGGTGCAGGCGCTGTTATCGTGCAACCTTCTGACGATGAGAGCCGTATTTTGACCACAAAACTACATTCAGACGGCACTCATGCTGAAAAATTAGCTTATGTAAACCCTGGTTCACACGGCGGTTATCACTTTGATAAGATGGGTGAATCCATAGATTTCGGTTTTCCTGACGAGGATACTTATGGCGGTATGTTCCTAACCCAACACATGATGGATAATGCTCAAACATATCCGAATATGGAAGGGCAGTTTGTGTTCAAAATGGCGGTTCAAAAATTTCCAGAAGTCATTATGGAAGCCTTGAATGAAATAGGTTTGACACCTTCTGATATTAATATGCTCATTCCGCATCAAGCGAATTTGCGTATTTCACAGTTTGTGCAACGTAAAATGGGTTTGCGAGACGATCAAGTGTGGAATAATATCCAAAAATATGGCAATACAACGGCTGCGTCTGTGCCGATTGCTTTGTGCGAAGCCTATGAAGCAGGTGCGGTCAAAAAGGGGGATTTGGTTTGTTTGGCAGCGTTTGGTAGTGGGTTTACTTGGGGCTCGGCTTTGATTCGGTGGTAGGTCGTTTAAAAAATGAAGTAAATAACCCCCTCAGTATTTTTATCAAAAAAGCTTTGAAAACGTGCTGTTTTCAAAGCTTTTTACCGCCGCCACCTAAACGATTGATTATCAATCGCTCTCTGAGTCGCTAACACCCCATCTAAATGATCATACTCATGTTGCAGCAATTCTGATAAACTGCCTTTTAGGTGCATCACTTGCGGTTGCCAATCCATGTCGAGGTATTTTATGGTACACGATTCATGGCGTTCTAGTTTCACTAAAAGGTTTGGAAAACACATACAATCGTCCCAAACCGTCATTTTCTCTACACTTAAGTTTTCTAAAACGGGATTAATGAACACGACAGGTTTGTCTATGTACATATAAATCAAGCGTTTCATCACGCCAATTTGTGGTGCGGCAATGCCCCTAAATGCGCCATAATGAGCAAATCGGGCTTTAAATTCAAACAAAATATCGTGTAAATCGGTGATAACGGTCTGTAAATCAGCAAGTTCTGTTTGCTCAATGGGTTGAGAAACGAGGTGCAGGCGTGGGTCACCGAGGAGAAGGATTTTATCGGATTTCATAAAAATTGAAAGTTTTAACGGCGGCGTAAATGCCAACGGTTGTAGCCACGCACAGGTATGATTTCGATTAAGTCAGAAGGCTCATCGTCCAAACCACGTGAACGTGTACCATTAGCCACCAATGGCGAACCAATCATCCAATCACCTGCGGCAATAGCGGTCAAAAAGACTTGAGTGCGGTAAATTGTTTTGTTAAGTGGTTCGCCTTTGCCAGACAACCATTCGTGACGCGCTGTGACATAGGCTTTAATCCATGCTTTTTCGTCGCCTCCTCTTACAGGCGGTGATTCAGGGAAACGTTTGCGCAGAAAATCGAGAATACTACCCGAGTGAATGTAGCTGTCGTAAATGACGAGCATACTGAGGGGGTAGGTAAATCCATTGTCCGAGAAAAACTTAAATGCAGGTTGAAAATAGACTTTGTCGAAAAACGCGTCTTGTGTCTTGACCATCGTGTCATCTTCTTGTGCAGCACGTTTGAGCAGAGCGATAAAAGCCTTGTCATCGACGAGTGGCGTAACACCTATTTTATCAACATACGGCTTAAAATCGTTAGAAAACATCCCTTTATTGGTGATATAGGCTTCTATAAGTTTTCTTAAATTGCCTTGTTCAGTCGTTTGGCTACGACCGAAAGTGATTTGGCGCGTATTGCCTTTGCCATCGTTAAAAATGCTAATATCATCATATTCACCATCAGGCGTGCCTGTTTCAAAAATATTGACGACACTTAAGATTCGTAGCTTATTGTCAGCAGTAATCATTTGGAAACTGTTTTTATTGGTTGAGTAAATTTTGTTATTTTTATTTTCAGTACAATCACAAATTTATATTTTAGTTTTTAAAAACTGAATTATTATGACGAAAAACATTTTTTTTAATGCCCAACTACTGGACTTTGATGCTTTAAGTACAACAAAATTTTAGGTTTGGATAGTATTTCATGTTATCTTAACATCAATGAAACGAACTTTTCATATCGTTTAAGACCCATAAATGACTTTTTGGGAGAACCAAATAGTTGATTTGTTAGGTTTAGGGGAATTATAAATTATAAAATATATTAATTTATAAAACAATAAAAAACAATTATTTAAACCACTAACTTAAAAAAACTCATTGAAACAAGCCCCCACTCAGTATTCACAAACGTCCAAAACATAAAAAAAAAATTTGTTTACCCAAAAACTCGTCGTAATTTCATCTCAGAAAGTTCGACTAACTTAGAAAACAACACGATGGAAAAAACATGGCTCAATAATATAATGCGTTACGTATTACGGAAACGCATGCGGCGAATTCGCTACTTTTCGGCGCGCCCGCACGAAGTGCAAACTGGTCTTTTGAGTCAATTCGTTCACAATGCCCGCTCGACTGAATGGGGCAAGATGCATGATTTCAAACATATATATACCCCCCAAGATTTTGCCCGCAACGTGCCAATTCAAGATTATGAATCGCTGAAACCCTATATCAATCGCATGATGCACGGAGAACGCGATGTCTTGTGGGCAGGTCAAGTGCGGTGGTTCTCAAAATCAAGTGGTACGACCAACGATAAATCAAAATTTATTCCTGTAACCATTCAGAATCTAAAAACCTGCCACCTCAAAGGCACATGGGATTTGAGTGCCTTGATTTATAATAATCGCCCCGAAACGACTGGTTTTGCAGGAAAAATGCTTGTTATGGGCGGCAGCACCGAACATTTCTCCCCATTTCCAACGACTCAATTTGGCGATGTTTCAGCCATTATGCTCAAACATTTGCCCGCCATAGGCAGCTATATTTATGCGCCCAGTCTTGATATAGCTGTCATGCCTAACACTGAGGACAAGATAGAATGCATGGCTCAAGCACTCATCAAGGAAGATATGCGTAGTATTGGAGGCGTACCGACTTGGACGGTGGTCTTGTTGCGGCGTGTTTTGGAGTTGACGGGCAAAAAAAACATCCTTGAAGTGTGGCCTAATTTGGAAGTTTATGTCCATGGCGGTGTCAGTTTCACACCTTATAGAGAGACTTTTCAGGAGTTGATTCCCAGAAAAGACTTCGTTTATTGGGAAATTTATAATGCTTCCGAAGGTTTTTTTGCAACACAATGTCAGTTAGAAGCAGATGACATGCTTCTTTTGTTGCAAAATGGCATCTATTTCGAGTTTATTCCCGAAAGTGAATGGCAGTCTGCACGACCGATGACGATACCCCTCAGTGAAGTTGAAGTTGGGCGACACTACGCCCCTGTCATTACTACAAATGCTGGTTTATGGAGATATGTTGTCGGTGATACAGTCCAGTTTACATCTATAAATCCCTATAAAATTAAGGTAAGTGGACGTACAAAACAGTTTGTCAACGCTTTTGGCGAAGAGGTAATGGTCTCAAACACAGATAAAGCCTTAGCCGAAACTTGCGCTTTTGTAGGTGCCCAAGTGAGCGAATACACTGTTGCGCCGATTTATTTTGAAGGAAAAAGTAAAGGTGGACATGAATGGCTCATTGAATTTGAGCGCGAACCACCTGATTTAGAGACATTTAACAACCTCTTAGACTCCAATTTGCAACGCATCAACTCCGATTATGAAGCAAAACGTTTCAAAGGTATGGCTATGGAGCGTTTGCGGTTGCGTCTTGTACCGCGCGGGACTTTCCACAATTGGCTCAAAGCGAAAGGTAAATATGGCGGGCAACATAAAGTGCCACGCCTTTCCAATAATCGGCATTATGTCGAGGATATTTTGAATTTTGTGAGTGGTCGGATGACTTAAATGAAAAATTTTAAGTGTTGGGTGACTGGAAGGACACGCCCACACAAAATGACTATATTCTCATTTTCTCTATTCTGACTTCAGGCAACTTATTTAAAATCAATACTTTACAATAAATACCCCCTTAGTATTTTTTCGATATTTTGTACAAACACCTAAACTACTTTTCCTAAAGCCCTGTCCCGCAAACGCTGTAGAAATGGCGAAGCAAAAATAAACGATTGCAACTCTTGGTTTGTGCTTTCCAAAACCTCCGATTTGTTGCCTTGCCATTCGAGTTCACCGAGGTGAATAAAACAGATATTGTCGCCAATTTCCATGACGGAGTTCATATCATGGGTATTGATGATGGTTGTGATATTATTTTCAATCGTAATAGAACGAATCAAATCGTCAATCACAATCGCCGTTTTAGGGTCAAGTCCAGAGTTCGGTTCATCGCAAAACAAGTATTTTGGATTCAAAACAATGGCGCGGGCAATACCAACCCTTTTTTGCATACCGCCTGACAGCTCCGAAGGGAATTTTTTATTTGAACCTGTCAAATTCACCCTTTCAAGGCAATAATTGACACGTGCCAATTTCTCTTTACCTGTCATATTGGTAAACATGTCAAGAGGAAAACGGATGTTTTGCTCGACTGACAAAGAATCAAACAAAGCAGAACCTTGAAAAAGCATACCGATTTGCATCCGCACAGCCCTCAATTCTTCTTTGCCGAGGTTTGTAAAGTTCAAATCATCGTACCACACTGTGCCTGTAGTCGGTTGTACGAGTCCGATGAGTGATTTCAGCAAAACGGTCTTACCCGCACCCGAACGCCCAATGATAAGGTTGGTTTTACCTTCTTCAAAAACTAAGGAAATGCCTTTCAGTATTTGCTGATCGCCGAAGGACTTAGTTATATTTTCTGCTCGAATCATCGTATATTCGGTTATTCGGAAATTCGGTACTTGATTATTCGGTATTCGGGGCAGTATTTTGTACGAATACCCGAGTACCAAATTTCCAAATACCGAATAACCTAACTTGTTAGAACAATTGTAATAATGTAATCCGCCAATAAGATACCAATATCGCTATAAACAACAGCATTTGTCGAAGCTTGACCGAGTTCAACGCTGCCACCTTTGACATGATAACCTTGATAACAAGAAATGGACGTGAGTAAAAAAGCATAGACTCCTGCTTTGACAAACATAATAAATACATTGTAGGGGGCAAAAAACGACCGTAAACCGCGCACATAATCACCATGAGAGAGTAATTCTGTGGGTACACTCGCCAAATAGCCACCTAAAATACCCAGAAAAGCGGATAACGCAACGAGAAGCGGTATCATCACAAGCGCCGCTACGATTTTAGGCATAATGAGATAAGCCGCTGTATTGACACCCATGACTTCCATCGCATCAATATGCTCTTTTTGACGCATACCGCCGATTTCTGCAGCCATATTTGAGCCAACTTTACCCGCTAAAACAAGGCAGGAAACGGTTGGGGACATCTCAATAATGCACAAATCACGGACAATATAGCCGATATAATAACGGGGCACCAACTGCCCATTGAGCTGATAAGCGAACTGAACTGAAGCAACTGCTCCAACAAAAACGGAGACTAATGCAACGATAACGACCGAACCGACGCCAATATCGTTCATTTGTCGCGCTGTTTCAATCCAATACATACGCCATTTCTCGGGCTTCGAGAAGGCTGTGCGCAGCATGATTAAATAGCTACCAAGATGTGAAAAGAATCTAAACACGTATGATATTTTGATTTCGTTGAGTACAATTTTTTAAAAAATATCGCCAAAATTAGGAAATAAACGCAAAGGGGATTCAAAATTTTAAAAATTTCAAATTCTAAACACTAACTGCTTGTTGAATGTTGATATTCCAACGCTCATCGAATTTTGAAATTTGGACATAAAAATCATTGATTCGGGTCTGCTGACCCATCTAAATCCCCTGCTTTTATACCTATAAAATTAAAATTATAGGTAGCCGCATTAAATGATACATTGAACGAATCATAGGGCGAATTGGGATTTTGTATCGTAGATTCAGGATAAAAAAACCATGACCTGCCTGATGGTAAAGTTGAAATAATGCCCAATAGAAAACGTCGAATGTATAACATATCAACAGCATCTAATTCTCCGCTGATATCAACATCCGCTGCTATTTGTTGCTCAATGCGTAACGTATTGAGACCTAATAAGTTGCGGCGCAATAGCAACATATCAACGGCATCAACACCATTATCCATGTTCGTTGTCCGGCTAACTTTGACGTTCAATTGGGTATTAAGCGGTACGTAATTAAAGGTATAAACACCTGAAGCATTGGTCGTCGTAGAGTCATTGCCAATGACGATTTTTTGATTTACCATAGCGTCGTTCCGCCACGTTTTTATCGTACCACTGACAATCGTTGTTGTCGGAACAGCCGTCCCATCGAGCGTTTTCACGCCTGTACTGAGGGGGTCGAGCCAGTCTTTCAGCCGTGTTGAAGGTGTGCCATTACCATCCCAAGATTTTGCAAACCAACCACTTAGCATATAACTGACATGACACGAATCATTTAGTCCGCCGCCATGAAGCTGTCCAACAATGCGTCCCAACGGGTCAAAAATCGGCGCACCCGAAGATCCAGGTTCTGCCGTTCCTTCATCAAAAACAACATTCAGATGACTTCGAGGTAATGAAACTGCGCCATTACTCCATGATATAGTTGAATTGGAAACAACCGCAGGGCGACTGTCACGGCTATATTTTTTTATATCGCCTTGTGGATGATGAATCATCACCGTTGATGTGGGCAACGTTGCCGAATCTCGATTCCAACCGAGGTATTGCGCATTGACATCGAGGGCGATTCTGAAATTCAATTCAAGAAGCAAAAAATCCGTCTCTCTCGCACCAGAACGGTTCATACAGCCTTGAATCGAGCGACTAATCGGTTCTGATTGAGGATTTTGGCAAGTTGGACTTTCATAATTAAAGAAAAAAGTCCACAGATTGTAATCAGGTGTAAAGCCATCAACACAGTGATATGCGCTCAAAATATAGGGCTTTCCGTCCTGTTTAGTATTGTTTACCAATGAACCACTACACCATCCCGTACCTTGCGCCGTCACAACAAGTATGCGAACAACACCTCTTTTTTGCGCTTGCCAATTCACGGCTGTCGGGCAATTGACATTGATATTACAACTAACAGATCCACCAAAACCGACTCCCCCCATCATAGCCTGATTGTAGGCATGATAAACGGTTTTTATGGCAAAATCAGCTTTTTTGATGACGTTTTTGGGTTCAAAATACTCCAAAATGGCTTCTTGTCCACGTACAAAACCGATGAAAAGTTTACGACTTTCGGGGTTGTTATCTGCATCATAAGCACCTTTAACGCTTGAACCATCGGGTGCTAATAGGAACAACTTTGCGCCTTTTGGCAACTCAAAATTCTCTAAAGTTAAAGCCAAACCCAATGCCCCTGTTGACCGAATGCGGCATTGCCAAAGGCGATTGCCATCGGGCAAGTCGCGCCAAGTCCCCGCATTTTGAAAATTCAAATCCACCGCAACAGGCACAGCAAAACGAAAGCTGCCCACAGCCCCTTTGTCCTCCTCACGTATGCGCGCCCAATCGGGTTGTGGCACATTAAACGCTACGGACGCATCCATTTTTTCAGAAATACTGAGTGGTATGCCACCTTTCGTTTCTTGTGAAAAAAGTGCAAAAGGTAAGGTGCAAAGGGCAAAAAGCAAGATGCAAGATGCAAAAGGCGATTTACCAGAAGAGGATTGAGTCGTTATTTGTAAATCGTTTCGGTTCATGGATTCATATGTTTTATTGATTTACGATACAAAATATCATTGTTTTACATCAAAATGACTTTTATACTGTGCTTGCATCCCGATTTCTCGGGAAGGGAGTCATCATTGTTTTTTCACTTTTCATTTCCAATTTTTCACTTTCAAGGTCTTGCAACCACGAACTTCTTTGTCACCTCAAATTGGTTGGTCGCAAACGTTAAAAAGTAAAGCCCTGGTGTTAATGAATAAGTTGGAAGCGTAATTTTTTGAGCCAGCAAATCACCATCTGTTATCTTCCGTTGATATATTTTTTGACCTAAAGCATTGACAATCAATATATCACCCGTAACTGTTTCTGGTAATTGAAAAACCACATTCAAGGTTCTATCCACTGGACTTGGATACATTTTCAGGATATCGTAGTCGCCAATAGGTTGCCCAAAACTGCGCCGCAACTGTTGATACGCGTTATAAACATTGAGCCGACCGCCAGAAATTGTTTTTGTTGACAAATCGGCAGATGTTTCTACCCCCCTCAGTATCGCCCCTTTCAAAACGTTCATCGCCGCCGTCGGGTTGTTTTTTGACAACTGACAAAGGTAGCTTTCGGGCATACTCCACAACAAAGCTGCCGCACCTGCTGCAAGGGGGGAGGCAAACGAAGTTCCACTATCTGTACTTGCTTGATTATTAGACGATAATATCAAAACGTCTTGTCCAGGTGCTGCGAGATGAACATATTTCTTACCATAAGCATAACCCATACGACTGTCCTCTTTATTGGATGCCGTAACGGATACCATGCTCTCTTTGGCACAAAGGGTTGGCATATCGCCTATTTTTTCAACATCACTATCTTGATTGTCCGCAGCAACAAAATTCAAAATGCCATACTTGCCCAATGTATCGTAAACCGCACACAACAAAGGAAAATCTGAAGGCTTTTTATTAGAAAAGCCGCCTGAAAAATTGGTTACAGGTACAAAAGCGCCCTTTTTACCATTTGTACTTCTGTACAATTTATGCTTTGTTAAAAGATAATCATATGCTTTGAGGAGTATGGCATCGTTTGTCACACCACTGATAAGCATCAATTTGACTTGCCAATTGACACCTGAAAGTAATTTGGCATTATTACCCGCCGCCCCGATAACACCCGCTACACTGACACCATGCCTAATATCCAGATCTGTTACACCCGATACTAAAGCCGCATGGTTGTCCTTTCCACCTGCAAATGCCACACCGCGATAGTCGTCAATATACCCATCACCATCATCATCAAGATTATTATTCGGAATTTCATCTTTATTCAGCCAAATATTGGCTTGCAAATCGTCGGCGAGCTTGTCATTAAAACCGCGTTCAATCACAGCGACTACAATCGTATCACCACAAGCCGTTGTACCGCCCGTCGTTTTGTCCCATATTGCGGGGGCATTAATTTTTGACAAAGACCATTGTTGCGAAAACTGAGGGTCGTTTGGATTGCGCCTGTTTTCGACAATATGATTGAATTGTGCTGCGGATACTGAGGGGGTGCTTTTCAGCATTGTCATCACCTCTTTTTCATCATAAACTTCGGGGTCAAAATGAAATGAATAGATACGCATGCTTTCAGAAACAAGCATAAACCATTCATGTCCTAAGCGTTCAAGTTTTTGATTAAATTCTTTTTCAAAATTTTTAAATAATTGATTATCATTGAGTTGGAAAAGAATTTCGCCTTTTATATGGTCGTCAGATGAGCTTCTCGCTACGGTTTGTTGCGCTTGAGTTGTTGTTTTTAATAAAAAGAAAAAACAAATAAGAAAGGAAAGTCTTGTCATGGGTCATGCCTTGTTTATCGTGTGTAATGAATATTAAATCAGAGAAATGGAAATTTCGTCAAACTTACGGCAAAAGATGAACCAATGTTTTACCGTACCGTAAATTTAACTTGTAACAATCAATCAAAAGTAATTCTGAAAATTAAAAAAGCAGATTTTTTTGAAAGGCTTGAATTTTTTAAGGGAAAAGGACGACTTTTGCGGCAAATTTTGAAAAAACGTAAAAATACTGAGGGGTCATTTACCGCCAAATATTGTTTGCAATCGTTTTTTTAGTTCTTTGTCAGCGATATTTTCCATTTCTGATTTATCATAAATAGAAACTAAATACACATTGCCAGCAACAACTTTGACACAAGCAATCACTCTTGCGCCACCAGCTTTGCCTTTTCCTTTTGAAGTAATCGCCAATCGGATTTTATGGCAATCCCAGCCAAGAGGAGTGCCTTCTTCAAGAGGATTAATTTCAAGTTTAGTGATGAGTTTATTCAAATCTTGAAAAATGGAAGGATATTTTTTAGCCAAAGGCTTTAAATCGTTTAAAAATAGGTCGGTTGTAATGACTTCAAATGGCATTTGTTTTAGTTTTAAGTTTTCTCAAGCATTTAATTCTTCTTCAAGCTCTTTTATGGCTTGGCGTGCATTTTTAAGTTGAATCAACCCTTTTTCATGTAGTTCAACTTGTTTTAAACCTTCAACAGTTGATTCAATAAAGGCTTCAACTTCAGGTGGAATCGGCTCGTCTTCAACACGACGCAAGCGTACAGAAGTGAATTTTTGAAGCAATACCAAAAGGTCTGCTTTTTCAAAATCAGAAACGGTTAAGATATATTCGTTCATTTTTTTTATTTTAAGGTTCAAAAATAATACTTTTTTTGAAAATACTGAGGGGTCTCCCTCAACGATAATTTGAAATTTATTTTTTATGGCAAAAGAAATCACATCCCGAAGCGACGATTACTCACAGTGGTATCTCGACATTGTTAAAAAAGCTGGACTGTCTGACAACTCGCCCGTGCGCGGTTGCATGATAATCAAACCCAATGGCTATGCTTTGTGGGAAAATATGCGCGATGCACTCGACCGTATGTTCAAAGATACGGGGCATGTCAATGTGTATTTTCCGTTATTAATTCCCAAATCATTTTTGTCAAAAGAAGCGGCACATGTCGAAGGTTTTGCGAAAGAATGTGCCGTTGTCACGCATTATCGCTTGAAAAACGACCCAAATGGTGGCGGTGTCATCGTTGACCCTGATGCGAAATTGGAAGAAGAACTCATCATTCGCCCGACTTCTGAAACGATTATTTGGGATACCTATCGCAATTGGATTAACTCCTATCGCGATTTGCCTTTGCTGTACAATCAATGGGCAAACGTCATGCGTTGGGAAATGCGGACGCGTCCGTTCCTTCGTACCGCCGAATTTTTGTGGCAAGAAGGACATACGGCTCATGCGAGCGATGTTGAAGCAATAGCTGAAACGCGACAAATGCTCGATGTTTACGCCGATTTTGCAGAAAATTGGATGGCAATGCCTGTTATTAAAGGTGTCAAAACAGAAAATGAGCGTTTTGCAGGGGCTGTTGATACGTATTGTATCGAGGCTTTGATGCAAGACGGCAAGGCTTTGCAAGCAGGTACATCACACTTTTTAGGACAGAATTTCGCAAAAGCGTTTGAGGTTAAGTTTTTGAATAAAGAAAACAAAGAAGAATACGTGTGGGCAACGTCATGGGGTGCTTCAACCCGCCTTATTGGTGGTTTGATTATGACGCATTCTGACGATGATGGTTTGGTGTTGCCGCCAAAACTCGCGCCCGTGCAAGTTGTCATTGTGCCGATTCCAAAGCCTTCGCCTGAAATCATGGAAGCGGCGGACACCATTGCCAAATCGCTAAAATCGCTTGGTATCCGCGTCAAAGTGGATAACGACGAGACAAAACGCCCTGGTTTCAAGTTTGCAGAGTATGAAATGGTTGGTATTCCTATCCGCATCGGTATTGGCGCGAGGGATTTGGCTGTTGGCAAAGTTGAGGTTGCACGTCGTGATACTAAGGAAAAATCGAGCGTCGTCATTGCGAGGAACGAAGCAACTGAGGGGGTCGCTGAACATATCAAAAATCTTCTTGACGAAATTCAGCAAAATCTTTTTGACCGTGCTAAAGCCTACCGCGACAGCATGACCACCAAAGTTGATACTTTTGAAGAATTCCAAAAGGTTTTGGAAGAAAAAGG
>JANMJN010000016.1:0-1576 GCA_031371355.1 Saprospiraceae bacterium | reverse complement strand
TAAGGGATTGGAAACAAGTACCACCTCTCTTTCACATGAATATGAATGAACGCATGACTGCTGTCAACCTTTAGCGCAGCCACTTCCACATCTACAAACAACGATGTGCGCATCAACTGCTGCTTGCACAATGCAAGTTTTGCATTCAGCTCACTCACGGTCAGTCTTTCGCCTTTTTTAAAAGGCACTTCACGCAGTATGGTGTTGGGCTTGGTACGTTTGTAGCCAGAGAGCAGCACGTCGTTGATATGAATGGAGGAACCATCAACAGACATGGCGGCGAGTGTGTCAACAGCCACCGGCGATGTGGGTGCTTTTTCAATGATTTGAGCAGAAGATTTAAAGGTTCCCCACAAAATCAGTAACAACGTAAGCGACAGTATTCTTCTAAGGTTCTGCATCAAAAAAAAGTAAACCAAAATAATTTTAAAGATTGTAAATGTAAAAATTGAAAGACAAAGAATAGTAAAAACTACGGGAGATTAACATTTTTGGTTTTCAGAAGCTGTTTGAAAATATTTTTTTGTTCGCCGGTCCCACACCTGCGGGATTCTATATTCAACATCGGTTGCCCACCCGGATGAATCCGTTAGGACGGGTGTCACTCCCTTGTATGGCATCCCATTCAGCATCGTCAATTGCTTTACATAACCATGCTTGCTTTGGGTTCGATTACTTCATTTTTAAAAGTCAGAATAAAGGTGGTACCCTTGTCAACCTCGCTTTCAATATCAATTTTGCCCCCTAAAGCCACTATCTGCGATTTAACGATGAACAGCCCCAGGCCATGCCCCTCGGTGTGGTCGTGAAAACGCTGGTACAAACCGAAGAGTTTGCTTTGATGCCGTTCCATATCAATGCCAATACCGTTATCAGAAAATTTCAGGATAATGTTGCCATTTGAATCGAGGTAGCTTGATAAGCGAATATGGAGATTGTGCCGGTCCGAGCGGTATTTGATAGAATTTGAAATAAGATTGACCAATATGCTTTCAAAATAAGTTTGGTTAAATGGAATGTGACTTATCCGGAAATCGGTTTTCACATTGGCACAAACATCGTTTAGCGTGTTCACAAATACACTGTTGACCTGGCGGAATGTTTCATTAAGATCAATGTTGGCTATTTCAATGTTCACATTGTTTTTGAGAATTAATATTTTAGCAAGATCATCAATTGTTTGCACCAACTGCCTCACCGATTTATCCAGCAGGGCAATCAAATTGCGATTGTATTCATCCAGATTGTCGTATTCCAAAATGTTTAAAATGCCCGTAATGTTAGACAACGGAGCCCTCAGATTGTGAGAAGTGATAAATGAAAACTGTTGCAAGTCCTGGTTATTCTTTAGTAGTTCATCCGTCAACAATCGTTGGTCTTCCTCAATTTTCTTTTTATCGGTAATGTCTCTTACGATAGTTGAAACATAGTTTTTGCCATTGGCATCTTTCATGCTGATGGATGAAATCTCGACCGGAACGTAATGTCCTTTTTTATGTTTGAAATTAAGTTCACCAACAAACTCTCCCAACGTGTTTTGCTTGTAGATCATTTCCTGAACAGGTCGGGATTCTAC
>JANMJN010000153.1:0-3143 GCA_031371355.1 Saprospiraceae bacterium | reverse complement strand
AGAACACACACCGAGAAAGAATAAAATTTGGTTTTATACGATATGACAACATGCCTCTTCGGTTTTTTACTGAGGGGGCATTTTTTATGTTTGGATTTACGAGAACGTTACCGTAGATATTTTGAATTGATTTTTGATGTTGACCTAACTTCGTGACATTATTTTGGAGAACAATAAGTAAAATATTAAAAAATAAAACACTTCTTCGTATGAAAATGCTCCTGTTAGCAGTTTTTACATTCTTTTTTTTCACTTTTTCTCTCAATGCTCAAACTTTTTACGCTTCTCCGACTTCTACCAACTCGACTGGTACAGGAACAGACATCAACAACCCTGTTACTTTGGCGAGAGCATTAGCCCTCATTCCGTCGTCAACGACAACTGCCTGTACGGTGTACTTACGTGGCGGAAACTACGTCTTAACTTCTACCATCACCATATCGCGTAGTGGGGCAGCCACCAACATCAAAAACTTATGTGCTTATCCAGGTGACCCACGTCCCGTTTTAGATTTTTCAACAATTACGCGTATTACAATATCGAATACAGGCATAAAAGGGGTGTCGTTTTCAGGGAGCTATTGGTACATTAAAGGTATAGATTTTTTTGCGGCTACGGACAATGGTTTAAATATGTCGGGTAGTAACAACAAAGTAGAGAACTGTATTTTTTCTGAAAATCAAGATACAGGATTTCAAATGGGCGGCGGTGCTTCTAATAACCAAATTATCAATTGCGATTCGTACTTCAACCAAGACCCGACAGGCGAAAATGCGGATGGTTTTGCCGCCAAATTGGACATTGGAACAGGCAATTCGTTCAAAGGATGTCGCTCTTGGCAAAACTCTGACGATGGTTGGGACGGCTATCTCCGCCCTGCTAACGATGTTTCGACGACTTATGAAGATTGTTGGGCATTTAGAAATGGCTATACCAAATCGGGTGGTACAACCACTGCAGGCGATGGAAATGGTTTCAAAACAGGCGGCAGCGATAACAAAGATTTGAGCCACAATGTCACACTCACGCGCTGTTTGTCTTTCTTTAATAAGGCGGATGGTTTTGACCAAAACAGCAATATTGGCAATATCACCCTACTGAATTGCACGGCTTTCAACAACGGACGCAACTACGGCATGAATGACCGCGCACTTGCCACAGGTAAGATAATGACCATAAAAAACTGCATTTCAGCGGGTACAGGCGGGCAATCCATTATGGCAGCTGCAGTCTTGGCAACGGATAGTTGGACGGCTGGACCTGGTGGGACGGGTACTTTCACCGTCACCAATGCCGATTTCGTCAGCGTTGACACGGCTGGGGTGCGTGGTGCGCGACAAGCCGATGGTTCTTTGCCCGTTCTTACGTTTATGCACTTGGCAACAGGCAGCGACCTCATTGATAGAGGAACAAATATTGGTTTACCTTTCAATGGTACAGCTCCTGACTTGGGTGCATTTGAAACTTCTGAACCTGTCCCTGTTACCCTCTTGTCTTTTTCAGCAACAGCTAAAGGTCAAACAAATATACTCAATTGGACAACGGTAACAGAATTGAACAATGCTTCTTTCATTATTGAAAGCAGTGCAAACGGTATTGATTTTACAAGCATGGGTGAAATCAAAGGTGCGGGTACAACTTCGACCCCTCAGTATTATACCTTTTTAGACAACAATCCTTCAAAGGGCATCAATTATTATCGCTTGCGACAATTGGATTTCGATGGAAAAGCTACATTTTCTAAGATTGTTTCCCTCACAAATGCAACAGACAAAACAAATACCTTGAAAATATACCCCTCAGTAACAAACCATATTTTGACTGTTGATGTACAAATCGAATTAAATGCTACACTTTTTATTACAGATAGTATGGGGCGAACCGTTTTAAGCCAATCGCTTGATAAAACAGGCTTCACGCGTATGCCTTTAGATGTCAGTGCTTTCTCAAATGGTGTTTATCTGCTCACAATTGTATCAAAATCAGGACAAAAGACCGAGAAGTTTATAAAAAACTAAAACTTAGCCTTCCACAGATGCGTAATTTGCGGAAGGCTATATCTGTTTATTTTTAGTCGGGAGTCTTTTCGGTAACGTTACCGCAACTATTTTTTTGAATCTTTTTCATTGTCTTAATTTTGTTCGTGATTTAAAAACAAAATTTTATTTGTTTTTTTGAAGCATAAGCATTGGAATTGCGACATTATCCATTTTACATTTTCAACTATTCAACAACATTCAATCTATGAAAAGAACACTTTTACTCTTTTGTCTTTTTATCGCACCGACATTTAAACTACAAGCACAATACAACCTCACTGTCGCAAAAGATGGTTCAGGCAATTACACAACTGTCCAAGCTGCTATAGATGCAGCACCAACGAATGGCACTGCTGCCTACACCATTTTTATCAAAAATGGCACGTATAAAGAAAAAATAACTGTTGCCTCCAACAAAACGTTTATCACGCTCATTGGTGAAAGCGTTGCCAACGTCATATTAACCTATGACGATTATAGTGGTAAAGCCATGCCTGGCGGTGGTACATTTGGTACATCAAACTCCGCTTCGACAACCATCAATGCCACAGATTTTACAGCTATCAACATCACTTTTGAAAACACAACAGGTGAATCACCTCAAGCACTCGCCATCAATGTCAATAACGACCGTTGTGCTTTCAAAAACTGTCGCTTCCTTGGTGGACAAGACACATTATTGGCAAATAATGCAGGTAAAAGGCAATATTACAAGCAATGTTACATAGACGGTACAGTGGATTTTATCTTTGGCAATGCTGTTGCTGTCTTCGATGACTGTACAATTTATCCTAAAACCCGCGAAAGTGGCACGGGCAACAGCTATATCACTGCCGCCAATACACCTTCTGGACAAACCTATGGTTATGTTTTCCGAAATTGTACCATCAATATGAATCGAGGGGTGACACAATACTTTCTCGGTCGCCCATGGCAGAACTCTACAGGCTCAACGGTACCATTTGCTGAAAACAAAGTTGTCTTTTTGAATACCGTTCAGTCTGGTACAATTATCAATCCTGCGGGTTGGTCTATTTGGGATGCAGGAACTCAAACCAACCTCATTACTTTTGGTGAATACCAAAGTGTCACAACAAGCGGTGC
>JANMJN010000136.1:0-2243 GCA_031371355.1 Saprospiraceae bacterium | reverse complement strand
GCCATAGTAGGGACGAATAGGAATTGTTGGATATTTCAACTTGGCTTCTTCGTAAATAGCTTGCCGTTGTGCTTGAGCCATAGACCCCGTTACTTCGTGCCCAACGAGCAAATCGTGTGGCGCACAACCTTGAGCTATGGCGGCATCTATCCCCGCTTTTTGCCAATCTTTGCCCGTTGCATCTTTTACAGGTTCATAGACAGCAGAAAAATGTAATTTTTTACTGGAAAACATACGCCAGAGATTAATGCCATTCAAGGTATTGGGCGCGGGTGTTAGGAAGGCTTGCCATTCTGCCACTGAAACGGGGCGAACGGGTAGATTCGAAATATATTCGACCCGACTGGCTCTCGCTGTATCCACCTGACTTGGCGCATCGGTGAAGGACATAAAAGAATTATAAAGTCCGACTTTCATTTTAAGGTTTTTTTAAGATTTTTAAAATTTTTTTAAAGATGACCCCTCAGTATTTGTCATATTTTGAGCTTCAATATTTCCCGAAATCAATATCATGATTAAGAATATTTGGTTGCGCATTGCAGGATTTGTTTTGTTTTTCGAGAAATAAAAATTTACAGAATTGTTTTCAATAGGCAACTGAAAATGCCCAACAGAGCCGAGCATTCCCAGTTGCTCATCATTTTTCATTTGTGAGAAAAGCACCTAAATACAATCCGACCATTTGAGTGCGTGACTTTGAGGCGTGTCACCTTGATGTTAGGACATTCCGTTACGCGAGAGCGTTCTGTTGAGGAGCCGCATTTCCAAGTCCAAAACCCTTCAGAATTCACGTTCACATCCACAATGGTTAATGCTCCATTACTGGGTACGTCTGTCAATCCGCCTGTACTGTTCAGTATCCGAAGCTGCCCTGAACGGCACATATCAGAAGTTGTGCCTAAAGGCACTTCATGCAGTCCTTTTAATACTTTGTGCGTTGTGTTAGGTATTCCTGTAAAAGCAGCGGCACAAGCTGCGATGAATAGCATAAGCGTGAGCTTCAAAAATCTGTTTTTCATTGTCTTAATTTTTTAGTTTTTTAAAATTGCCTACTCGTCCGCTTTTCGGCTGCCGCGCCCGACTCTTTAAAGGCTTTTCGGGTGACTCCTTTTTGGTTTTATTTATTAGTGCTTTTTGTTTTAAATAGGTGACTGTCACTTCTCACCTATTTTTTGAAGATAATACTTAGGGGGGAAATGCCCCTCAGTATTCCCTCTATTTTTTAAGTTTGATACTGAGGGGGCTACGGATAGCCTTGCTCTAAAATAGAAAACCTCATTTATTTTCAGAATTAAATAAATGAGAAACGGCATAACTCAAAAGATACCAAGTACCTGAAAAAGCAACCAATTCCAGCGTAAAGCTGTGAAATTTGTAAAAAAACTCTGCCATGAATAAGGCGGAAAAGCAGAGCGGTACTTCTGTTTTCAGAAGTTTCCAATTTAAAGATTTCGTTAGATAATACATGAGGGCATTTGTTTTAATTGTTAAAGACTATTGATTCGAAAAAATGAAGGAGGTCTGTTTTATCTTTTTCTCCATGCTGTACCATTTGACCAACTAATTCCATTAGGTTGAAATAGTTTGCCTGTCAATGTAGCATTATCTGGGAATGTTACACTAATTGTCGTGCTATCTATAACAACTCCTTTGGCAAATGGACGGCGAAAGTCCGACATATCCACGGAGAGGGTATTGCCAGTTATAGCAATTACTGAGCTTTTCTGCCCAAATATTATTGGGATTTGAAAATCTCCAGTATCCCAATTACCATTTAAGTTAAATATTGTAGATATGATTTTTGGTTCTGGCTCTCCGAATGTTTGTTTCGTTTCTACCCAATTGACCTCTAACCAACCATAAATGGGAAAGGGTTGTTTATTGTCAACTGTTATACCTGCTCCCGAAGTTATATTGCTCGCTAAAACGTTTTTGACTTGATTTCTTGTATCCGCTATATTCACTTGTGGTGTTTCATAAACATCTGTTACTGCTCCTTCTTTAATTGCAAGAGTCACCTTGCCTACAGCAATAATGTCACCTGTACCAAGACCGAGGATAGGTAGGACGAACTCAGACGACAAATAGGCTGCACTCCCATGTTCGCTCTGTGCTTCAATTTTATCACTATTATATGAAAGCTCCTCCCTATGAGGAAGTGGTGGTGCTGTATATTTATCTGAATTTAAGACAACCTTCACCTGAACCGCATCTTCAGCAATTTGTTTAATTTCAACGCTACA
>JANMJN010000093.1:0-2250 GCA_031371355.1 Saprospiraceae bacterium | reverse complement strand
ATGTGTCTAAGTACTTCTTTTGGTGGTTTTTCTTTAAAGTCGCATAAAATGGCAATAATGACCTCTTCAGGTACATCGGAATTGATAAATATGTCGTAAGGTACATCGCGCAAATTGATTACTTCAAACCAAAAATCAATATTAGGTAAAACCAATCGTGATGTGCGCATCATATTGGTTGGTTTCTTTTTTCTGCCAATATAAATCACGACTTGGCGTACAGGCAAATGATGTTCACTCCACAACAATGCGAAATAGACCAATTTACGGTCAAGCATATTTGTTACATCATCCGTTTGTATTTCGCCATGAAAAATAATGTTTTGAGATGGGTCTGGGTTCACTATTTTGAGCAACCAATCTGGTGCTCTTTCCAATGTTTTTTGAAGTGTTGCTTTAACTTCTTCTGCGTTTTCCAGTCCCGTTATCCCTAAAACCTTTCGTGCAACAGCCAAAATCAATTGTTTCGCGTTTTCTTTAAAAATTTTGTCAAATTCGTTTGCCATAAGTTTGCTCGTTTTAAGTTGTTTACCGATTCGTAAAAATAGCATTTTTCATGAAAAAAAATGTTGAATTGGTTTTTACAAAACCCCCGCCTCCAAAAATGTCAAAGTACCCCCCTCAGTATCCAACTCCGCTTCAATGCCCACAGGCAATGTAAACTGATTGGAAATATGCCCAAACGACAAACCATAAAAAACAGGAATGCCTAAGCCACCTAAAAGGTCTTTGAAACAATCCATCAACGATAAGGAATTTTCATCGGGCTTTGGATTACAACCTTCAAAAACACCGAGAGCGATGCCCGCCAATTCTTTAAAATTGTGGCTTTGCAACATCTGAACCAACATACGGTCAACGCGATAAGGTCGCTCATCAATGTCTTCCAGAAAAAGGATTTTACCTTTCAAATTGCATAGTGCATTCGGTGTGCCGTCCATGGCGGACAATAATGAAAGATTGCCGCCAATGAGTTGACCACGACATTTTCCAGGTGTAATGACTTCAGTTTTAAACAAATTCGACGTTTCTGCTTGGTTTTCTGCCGATAATTCGACTTTATATTGAGCGGTAGGATTCATTAAAATATCCAAAACATGTTGCTTCGTATAGTCCGTTTGGTCTGATGTGCCAACGGGTCCATGAAATGTCACTAAGCCTGTATGTTGAAAAATGGCGACATGCAAAGCCGTGATATCCGAATACCCAATAAAGATTTTAGGGTTCTTTTTTATCAATTTAAAATCAATATTTGGCAACAAACGTGTTGCTCCATATCCACCACGAATGCACCAAACGGCATCTACTTCGGGGTCGCTGAAAGCCCAATGCAGGTCTTCGAGCCGTTCTGCGTCCGTACCCGCTAAGTAGCCACGTTTGTTTCGACAGTTTTTGCCTAATTTGAGGTTGAAACCCAAACCTTCCAAGTTCGCAATGGCTTTCTCAACGATATGCGGCGGCAATGAACTGGATGGGGCAATAACGCCCAATGTATCTCCTTTTTTCAAACGCTTGGGCTTGATGATTTTTTTCCGTCTTTCAACTGGCATTTTCACGTCTTCGGTTGTGTTTAAGGTTAAAAAGGGTAGGGTAGCAGCACCCCTCAGTATATCACGTCTTTCCATGCGTTTTTTTTAATTATAATGAATGGTCAAAGCTACGAAAAGCCACAAAAGCCCTTTATACTGAGGGGGTGTTTTTGTTAGAAAACTAAAAAATATGTGTTGTAAGCCTACTAAAAAGTCTATTTTTGGCGTTTATTTTGTCATTCTAAACGAAGTAAAAGATTCTTTGATATTCATAATTATTTAATAATCACTTATTTACAAAAATATTAAAATGCTCAAAAGCCTTTATTCTCTGATTTTATACCCCTCAGTAATCATCACTTGTTTATGCTTTCTCAACGCTTGTCAGTCCGATTCAAGTAAAACGGGTAAGTGTAAATATGGTAAACCCACCGCCATTTTTTCGGATACGATGCCCACCGTTGCCAAACACCTTTTTCAGATAAAAGATGGTGTGGGCATCGAAATGGTCGTATTTACAAACAAATTACTACTCGAAATCGAACAATCGGTTTGTAACGACATACAACAACAATTTTCTTTTATCATGTTTGGCAAATTTAAGGACACAAACGACGATACCGTTTGGAAACAATTAGCCATCAAACATTTTAGAGATTTGGCGAATATTTCGCCTTCCCTTATGGCTTTCAATGGTTGGGCTGATGCCATCGAATCTGTT
>JANMJN010000082.1:0-2812 GCA_031371355.1 Saprospiraceae bacterium | reverse complement strand
TTCCATTCAATTATAATGTTTATTGCGAGGGTTTCGGGACAAAATATGAGCATTTCGGGAAGTAAAGCGTCTTAAATGTGAGAGTTTCGGGACGTTATTATGAGAGTTTCGGGAAGTAATCGTTATTTACTATGAGGGTTTCGGGAAATAGACTTTTTATTATGAAAGTTTCTTTGTTTAATTCGGTTTATATAATAAGTCGATTAAAAAATGCTTTATTTTGTCTCAAAATCAAGCATTTTTGTGTAAAAGCGAGTATTTCGGGAAATAATTGCAAAATCCAAATTTCACTCATTTTCTCTAAATATGAGAGTTTCGGGAAGTAAATATGAGCATTTCGGGAAAGGGCATTTTAACTTATCTGAACAGCTGCAAATTCATTTCTCTTTTTACTTTTATTCAGTCAAAGAGATATAAATAAGTACATAATTAATTGATTTACAGTGCATTGTATTCTATTTAATTTATGCCTTTAAAACTCAACCTTGTTAATGCGAATTAGATAGCCTTGTTTTCATAATATTGAAATATGAGGAAATCGTGAAGAAGAAATTACTCTTTTTAGACCCTTGAATTACTGAGGGGTATCTTTTTGATGAATATTTTTTATGAAATTCTTTTTTAGTTTTCATTTTTTGCTTTGTTTTGTTGGAACTTAGCGATTCAGTTATGAAGAAAAATAGTCAACTTATAGTTAGTTCTAACGACCTCATCGAGGCAAAATACAACTTCAGCTTGTGGCAGAAGCGTGTTTTTGTCTATATGGTGAGCCTGATCAATAAGAACGACAAGGGTTTTAATCTGCAAAGAATATACGTGCGCGATTTGTTAAACTTCTTTGCAGTCAAAAGCCGCGATGATTACGATACGATTATGCGTGTGCCTGAAAGTCTGTTTAATTCGCGCATTCATGTCCCATATTACTCCGAGGAGGGGCTGAAAAGATGGCGCAACACCCGTATTATTTCAACCTACACAGAGCCGGCCGATCGCGACGAACGCAATTCATACATCGAATTGCAATTCAATAATGATTTGAAAGAACATTTGCTCGAATTGCATGAAACATTTACGAAATATGATATTCGGAACATCATAGAGTTGCGCAGTGTCTATTCGTTTCGGATGTACGAATTATTGAAAAGTCGCAGGTATCGCCGCGATTTATTGACGATTGGAGTTGATGAATTAAAAGAGATTTTAGATGTTGAAACCAAGTATAAAAACTACGCCGATTTCAAACGTTTTGTCTTGATGCAAGGGCAAAAAGATTTGGCAAAATTTTGTGATATTGCTTATACTTTTGCTGAAAAGAAAGAAGGAAAAAAAGTTAAAATATTGATATTCAGTGTTTTCGACAATAAATCTGAAAAACTGCGTATCAAGGAGTCTGCCCCGACAAATCCAACCTTAACAGTTTTACCATCAGAAGCAACCCCTCTTTTTGCCGAAATTTTTATGAAAGTGAAAGGGTGGGGGATAAGCTCAGAAGTGCTGCAATTACTCATTGAAACCCAACCAGAAGAAGCTTTGCGGAATGGCGTAGCATATACTGAATGGGCGCACCGCGAAGGCAAAATCAAGGATAATGTCGCTGGTTTTTTCATAACGGCAGTTAAAAATCGGTACACGACCCCTCAGTATGAAGCCGAAAAAAAGAGGGTTCTAAACACCAAAGCGGCAAAACAGCGCGCATCGGAAGTTAAACAGCTCAATGGCGTCCTCAAAACAGTAAAAGAAGAGTATCAATCGGCGATAAACAATGTTGTCCGTGGCCTTACAGAGGTTGATACAACGGTCGTAACGCTTGCTGTGGCAGCGATAAAAGCAGAAAATAAAGGCTATTTTGCCCTAAAAGGGGTAAATCCTGATAACTTGACGTTAGAGAATTTTAGAGAAGACAAAATACTGAGGGGTATGGTTATTCAACAAATTCAGTTACAAAATCCAATGCATTTTGCGGATATTAACGAAAAATTTAAGCCTCAAATTCAGAATTTAGAGGTGCGAATTAAGGATTTACAGTAGTTTAAAAACAAAAAAACATGAACGAATTCACGCATCTTAACGCCAAAGGCAACCCGTCAATGGTTGATGTTTCAGAAAAAACAGAAACAAAACGTACCGCACGAGCGCAAGCCATCGTGGTTTTAAATGACGAGATTTTGAGCCATTTTGAACAGAATGACATCAAAACAAAGAAAGGTTCGGTGTTCCAAACGGCTATTATTGCAGGTGTTATGGGCGCAAAAAAGACAAGCGATTTGATTCCTTTATGCCATTCTTTGGGCATGGAAAACTGCCAAGTTGATATTTTTTTGAATGAACAACGCGCCGTTGTTATCGAATGCACAGCCAGTTTAACCGCAAAAACGGGTGTCGAAATGGAAGCCTTAACAGGTGCAACCGTTGCCGCTTTGACGATTTACGATATGTGTAAGGCTTTTTCACACGATATTGAAATCAAATCGATCAAGTTGATGGAAAAAACGGGGGGGAAACGGGATTTCAAAAGAGATTAGTAGATAAAAGGAAGAAATTTCTTTTTTCCAAGCGCATAATCATCATACGCCGAACCAAATATTTGTCGCAATTTGCGCTCTTCGAATTCGATACCGATTATGATGTAAACGATGCTAAAACAGACTGAAACAGCAATAGTCCATGTTGGTATTATTAAAAATATGCCCAGGAGTAAAACGGTTGAACCAAAATACAACGGATGTCTAACAATTTTATATAAGCCAGTTGTTACCAAACCAAAGGACTCTGGTGCAGCTGTAAAACCAAGGAATGTTGATAAATTAATATC
>JANMJN010000056.1:0-2248 GCA_031371355.1 Saprospiraceae bacterium | reverse complement strand
CATTTTGTGGGTGAAAAACGGACATTTTGTGGGGAATGAAAAAAAAGACGGACATGTTGGATGATGTGTCCGTCTTTTGCATTATTTTTATGCCGTTAAAAAGGAAAATATGGAAAATTTTGAATTATTAGACCAAAACAGAGGACTTTCTGTCATTAAATCGAACCGTATCATTGAGGCAAAATATCGCCTTAATGTGCGAGAACAGAAATTTATCCTCTATATGGTCTCTTTGATCAAGCACGATGATGAAGATTTCAAGTTCTATCGGGTCAAAATAAATGAATTTGAAAAAATCCTAAATTTAGAAGGCAAAAAGTGGGGGAGTATCTATCAAGTCGTCAAAGACATCGTCTTGAACTTGAATGACAAGCCATTGATAATAGCCAAAGATGGCGGTCGCAAGCAACAAATTATCAACTGGATTGCTTCGGCTGAAATTGAAATGGGTACAGGTATCATTGAATTTGAGTTTTCGGAGAAACTCAAACCCTATCTGCTGCAACTGAAAAGCCACTTTACGAAGTACAATTTAGATAATATACTTCAATTGAAAAGCGGTTTTTCGATTCGGATGTACGAGCTTTTGAAATCACATCAATTTCAAGGCAAAGTGGAGTACGATTTAGAAGAACTTAAAACCCTACTGGGCGTAGATGATAAATATGATGAATACACAGATTTTAAGAAACGGGTGCTGAAAACTGCACAGATTGAACTTAAAAATAAGTCAGATATTTACTTCAATTATAAAGAAAAACGCTTGAATCGAAGGATAAATTCCTTGTTTTTTACCATTTTCGAAAATACAGAACTCAAAACCCAACAAGCCAAAAGCCCCAATAAAAAAACAAAAGAAGAGCCCAAAAATCTTTTTGATAATACTTCAGATTATGTCAATGAGGCTGCATCTGACGATTCCCTGATATTCAGGATTGTCAACATTGGGTTTACTAAAGCCAAAGCCAAAGAAATATTAGCACGGGGTTTTGAGAATATTAAAGACTCTGAAACCCGCCAGAAGATTCAATCTCGATTTTCAGACCCCAAAAACTGGTTTGACGAACGCTTCCAATTTTTTGAAGCAGAGATGAAGAAAGGAAGCATTGCCAATGGGCAAGGCTTTTTCTTAAAGTCATTGCAGGATAACTACACCAATCCTGATTTGGAAAAGCAACAAAAAACAGAACTGATTAAACAAAAAAATCGGGAAAGAGAACAGAACAAAGTAAACCTCCAAGTTGAATTGAAGCGAGTAGGTGACGCATTATGGTCAGAAAAAATGACAATAGCACTGGACCTATTGAAACGCAATGAATCTCTTTTAGATCAGATGACCGATGGCAATGGCGCACTCCTTTTTAAAGGAAACCATGATAAAAAATTGTCAATGTCTGATAATTTTATCAAAGCGACGACTCCGACGCGTGTTTGGGTTGTCAGCAAAATCGAAGAATATACCCCTCAGTATTTTGAACATTTGGCGGAGGCGAAAACCAAAATGATCTTGCTAAAAGACCAGATAGCCAAATCATAATCCTGGATTATCCAAAGGGGATCAGAATTAATTTTTAATTTGCGTACCTATTCTCAATCACGCTTTATTTTTTAAGGTTAAACAATGGTTTTTCTTGAATTAATCGGTCGGCTCCATCCTTTAATGGTGCATTTGCCTATTGGCATTTTAGCGTTTGCCTTTGCGTTGGTACTTTTTCAACGATTTCGCAACCTTGAAATAGAAGCCATTATTTCTTTCGCTTTGTTGTTAGGGTCTATTTCAGCAGTCGTCGCTTGCGGGACAGGTTGGATGTTGGCTCAATCGGGAGAATATGATGCTGATTTGGTTTTTAAACACCAATGGATGGGTATAGCAACCGCAAGTCTTGGTTTTTTAGCTTATTTTATAAAAAAAATAAGAGACATCCTGACGACACTCACCGTGGTTTTTTTATCCGTCGCAGGACACTACGGCGGCAGTTTGACGCATGGCGAAGACTATCTATTTCCTAAAAAAAAGAACCCCTCAGTAAAAACGGTTCAGGTAATGGACAGCACACAAAGTATTGTTAATCAACAAATTACGGCTTTGTCAGACACGTCAAAATCTGCTTTATTATATACACGTAAAACTGTTTTGCCCAACGCGACACAAGCCACTTTATCGAACGCGCCTCGGGCTGTTCCCAATGCGGTTGCTCAAATGATGACGCAAAAGAGTTTTATGTATCGGGATGCCGTGATGCCTATT
>JANMJN010000011.1:0-1895 GCA_031371355.1 Saprospiraceae bacterium | reverse complement strand
CATTTTTAATAATATCCACTAAATTACGGTGTGAAACACCTTTTTTGGAAATTATGGATTTATTTAAAATACCGCTTTCGTGGACATATTTAAATACAGGTAAAAGAATGTGTTGAAAGCGTTTCAGCGTATCGTTGCCCGTAATTTCATAGAGTTTTCCATGAAAACTAATTTCTTGTTTGATGTCAAAAAGATAAGAACTCGTATCAGAAGGTTCTGTTTCTACAATTTTTTCCAAGGCTTCGATGTCTTCTTTCTTAACCCGTAAAAAAATCAAATCTGCCATACCGATTTCCAAAGCCATCCGCAATTCAAAAATATCTTTCAGCTTTTCTTTTTCCATCAAAGTTGGAAAAACAGTGCGCTCGAACAGGGACAACACATCGGGATGCGTGACCACCATGCCTTTTTTCTTACGGGATTCTATCAAACCCATCATGCGTAAACGCAATAAAGCTTCTCTGATGACCGTGCGGCTCACACCGAGCATTTCCGTTAATTCCAATTCTGTAGGCAATGAATCGCCAACTTTGAATTTATTTTCAAGCAAATAATCTATCAATTCCTTTTCAACCCTATCTGCCAAAGATGTAGTGTCTATCGGGACAAGTTTCTTTTTCATAAAATATAATTTGCCGTAAAAATATAAATTTTAATCTTTCAAAACGTCTTTCAAAGGCACTCTAACAAAATATAAGTCCTTTGTGCCTTCATATAACAAGCCAATTGTGTTTTTATCAATCATCGTCATGCACGAATAGCCATAACACAAACGCTCGTCAATGAGCAATTGATTTTTTTCTAACCACGTATTGCCTTCGTCTAAACTCAATTTTATCGTCATATTTTTGCGCTCTTTCGCATCATTGGGGTTTGAAAACGCTAAAATATCCTTGGCATCTCCATTTTTAGTAGAAGCCACACGGATGATACTTGCCATGCAAATAGGTTCTGTCAAAGCCGAGCGAGAAGTTGGGTGTTCTGTCCAAGTTTTACCCAAATCCTTTGTCGTGGCAATGCTCCGTGAACCGCCCCGATTGTCACGCATATTGAGCATGATTGCGCCATCATTGAGTTCAACAACTTGTGCTTCGGTCGTATTCGACTTTGCGCCTGTACCTGATTGCCACGTTTGACCATGATTTTTGCTGTAAATTAAGGTTGAAAACGGCATACCATCAGCATCTCTGTACTGTGCAGGAAAAACGAGCGTCCCGTCCTTCATCGAAATACCCATACCCGGTCCTTGAAAAAAAAGCCGCCACACAGGATTTTTTACTGAGGGGGTGATGTTAATCGGCTGCGACCACGTCACGCCATCGTCTTCGCTTTTTACTAAAACGAATTGCCCCGTTTCATCTGGCGTTATGCCCGCGCCCGAACCGTTCCAACCTCTGTTGCCATGACTCCACAAAGCCGCAACCCAGATAGTACCTGTTTGTTTATCCACCAATACTGAGGGGTCACCGATGCCGTCGTTTGCGCCTGCACCCATATCCATAATGACTTTCATGGGTTGCCAAGTCAAGCCGCCGTCAGTGCTTCGGCTCATGCCGACATCAACATTAGCTGGTAAATCGCCACTACCATCATACCTATTGTCATAAACAGCTATCAAACTGCCTTTATTTGTTGTAGCAATGCCAGGGATGCGGTAAGTATTGATATTGTCCTGCCCTTTTTGGCGCAAGGCATAACCGATGTATTTTGGGCTATTGGCATTAGCATCTTTGGGTGTAATTGTACCAAAATTTTCTAATTGAACATTGTCGCATTGAATTTTTATCGTATTCCGCACATCGGCATTATCTGTCGCTTTGCACGACAACCAAAAGAAATTTTCACCTGAAATCAAATTGGCATTACAACTAATGGTCATTTTACTTTGAATAGCC
>JANMJN010001347.1:0-1707 GCA_031371355.1 Saprospiraceae bacterium | reverse complement strand
ATCGCAATTTATTCTTATCAAAAGAATTTAATGTGCCTTTTTATCTCTTCGATAACTGTTTTCTTCGGCAGTTTTGTCGGATGGTTTTTTATCAAGTTGTCGCTCCCCAATTCGATGTTTTTCATAGGGCAGCGACAACTTGTAAAAGCGTTGATTATCAAGGCGTTATAAATTTGATTCAGCAGGTCAAGGAACTTTGTGGTAGAAATGTAGAATGACCGACAACACCCCCCTCAGTATAATTTGTATAATGGGCTCTTTTTCAATGATTTACAGAAAATTGTCCGTCGAGTTTTTTTCAATACCCATAATCTCTTTTTCAAGCCATCGCTCTTGCCGACTCTTGAAGATAATAAGACTGTCTTCTGTCTTGACCATCAGTTTGGCGGCTTCTATTTTCAGTTCCTTCAACTGCACCGCCGACAATTCGCCTTCAAAAACCGAGTTTTGAATCCAAGTGAGGTATCGCCGACAGAGTTTCAACATCTTGCCGACACGTTTTTCGCCGCAATCGTACACCAGAATCACATACATCTACCAGTAAATTTTAAAAGGTTTATAGGCTTCGTCTATGCCCAAGATGAATCGTTGCAGTTTGTAACATTCCAATTTGACGAGATGTTTGTAGCTCACATGGCGCCCCAATGATCGATGTTTGATGGTTTCTTTGAGCCTTTCGTCCCATTCGCGCACCACAATTTTACGTCCTGCGTCGTTGAGCCGACAACCATTGAAGTTTTTATCGAAGTGTTGTGCTCGAATCTCTTTTTTGTTCAACAGTTTGAATATCATGCGGTCAACGAGCAACGGTTTAAATACTTCTGCTACATCCAATGCCAACGAATAACGTCTGGCACCGGGTTCGTGCAAAAACGATATGGTCGGATTGAGCTGTGAGTGATATATTTGATCCAACGCCAGTGTATAACACAACATATTGCCAAACGAAATGAGGGCATTGACTTCATTCGAAGGTGGTTGTTTTGACCGATTGCCCATCTCGAAATCATTGATGATTAAGTCAAATGCCGCATAATAGGCTTGCCGACAATTGCCTTCGAGTCCCATGAGTTCCGACACGGTTTTACTGAGGGGTAGGCTGATGCGATAGTTTTCAATTTGTTCTATCAAAGGTTCCATATCTCTGCCACGTCGGTCATAATACCTCAGGTTTTTGAGCATATTAAAAGATGCGCCTTCAATAAAAGCCTGAGCAATCGCCAACCGTCGAGAAGAAGAAAGGTAAGCTTTTGTTTGTTCTATTTGCATTTTGCCCGCCAACAGGTAGTCTTTTGGCATAAAAGAGCCTGTGTAATGTTCGTAATAGTCGAAGAAATGCACGGCGACGCTTTGTTGACCCAAATAAGTGAGCAAAGCCGCATTGACATTGAGTGCACCGAAAATAAACAATTCGGAAGCCGTTTCGATGGGAATGTATTTCGCCGGTTTTTTCTCGCCATTTTCGTCGGGTACGTCGTTGACAAAACACAGGGTGTTGTCTTTGCGGCTCATGGTGCCACCGTTGAATAGGTAATAAGGACGTTTCATAGACAGGATGACAGGATTTTAATGATTTACAAGATTTTTTAATGATTTACAAGATTTATATGACAGGATAACGGACAGGATAACGGACAGGATAACAAGATTTTTATGATTTACAAGATTGATTTACAAACTACTAAAATCCTGTAAATCATAAAAATC
>JANMJN010001371.1:0-12066 GCA_031371355.1 Saprospiraceae bacterium | reverse complement strand
GTGAAATGACAAAACTGGTATTTAAAGGCATAGAATCTTTTCCGCAATTGCTTATTTTGTCCAATCAGAAAAAATAAGCAACCCTTTTTTTGACATTCTGAACGTAGTGAAAGAATCTAAATGAACAGTAAAAACAGATTCTTTCATTTCATTCAGAATGACAAAAATTATCGCAAAAATGAAAAAATAGTGAAAAATGAAAAAACAATACATCCGCTCAATCATCATACCCCTCAGTATTTTAGCCCTTTTATCCGCTTTTTTACCAAAAAGCAAGGAGAAACCACCCAATGTCGTCATCATTTTCATGGACGACTTGGGTTATGGCGATTTGAGCGTCAACGGAGCTTTGGACTACCGCACGCCCAATCTCGACCACATGGCGACAGAAGGCATTCGTTTCACCAATTTTTTAGCGGCACAAGCCGTTTGTTCGGCTTCGCGTTCGGCTTTACTGACGGGGTGTTATCCGAACCGCATCGGCTTTTCGGGGGCATTGTTCCCCGGTGCAAAAGTGGGCATCAGTTCTGAAGAAATGACTATTGCTGACTTGTTGAAGCAAAAAAACTACGCCACCGCTATTTTTGGCAAATGGCATTTGGGCGACGATAAAAAATTTCTACCGCTACAACACGGCTTCGATGAGTATTTTGGGATTCCTTACTCTAACGATATGTGGCCTGTCAATTACGATGGTACACCTGCCAAAACCGATCAAAATAAATACCGCTTCCCGCCGCTGCCTTTGATTGATGGCAATGATAAAGCCGACGAAGTAAAAACGCTTGAAGATCAAGGGCTTCTCACCAAACGGTACACAGAACGCGCCGTAAATTTTATCAAAAAAAACAAGAACAAACCGTTTTTCCTTTATGTACCGCATTCTATGCCGCATGTGCCCATTAATGCTTCACCTGCGTTCAAAGGTAAAAGCAAACAAGGCTTGTATGGCGATGTGATGATGGAAATGGATTGGTCTGTCGGTGAAATTCTGAAATCATTGAAAGACAATGGTTTAGACAATAATACCCTCGTCATTTTTACCAGCGATAATGGTCCTTGGCTTAATTTTGGCAACCATGCAGGTTCAACAGGTGGCTTGCGTGAGGGCAAAGGTGTGTCGTTTGAAGGCGGCTTGCGTGTACCGTGCATCATGCGCTGGAAAGGCACGATGCCAGCAGGGTTGGTCTGCAATCAATTGACCTCTACGATTGATATTTTACCGACAATTGCAGCTATTTGTAATGTAAAACTGCCTAAAAACCGCATTGACGGCGTCAATATGCTGCCGATACTGAGGGGGGATATGGACAATCAACCACGAAAATATTTCTATTATTATTATCGAAAAAACGATTTACAAGCCGTCAGACGCGACAATTGGAAATTGGTTTTGCCTCATAATGGACGCTCATATGTAGGGCAATTGCCTGGTGACGATGGTTTCCCTGGACCTTCGCCCGAAAATTTTCCGTATCCACAAGGCTTGTACGACCTTCGACGTGACCGTGCCGAAGCTTACGATGTGCAGGCAAAATATCCTGAAATACTCGCTGAATTGTTGAAAGTCGCCGAAGAAGCGCGTGATGACTTAGGTGATGATATTACGAAAAGAGAAGGAAAAAACAGGCGACAAAGTGGGCGAATAGAATAGAAAAGACCGCTGGTAAATGCGCCGATTAAAAATTTAGTATATTTGGAAGTGGAACATGGGTGTGATATCTAAGACCACCAAATGGCTTTTATTTCTTAATCGTTCAACATCTACCGATAATGAAAAGAATATTCTTTTTTTCTGCCTTTTATTGCTGTATTACACTTGAATCTGTAGCCCAACAACGACTCAATAGCGACATGAACGGCATTTTATACAACAAAGAAAAGGCATTGGACGTGTGTATTTTAACGCATGGATGGGGGGTAGATGTCTATTTAGGTACCTTGAAATCGTACTATAAGACTCAGTATTACCGCTTCGGTATCGGTAATTTGACCCATGTTAAAGAAAAAAGAAGGGCTACAGAATATGTTGCCACAGGTTTTAGTACAGGCGTTAGACATTATACGTATGGCAAACAAAACTATGTTTATAACCTACACGGTGGTTGGGGTTTGAAGCATTATTATACCGAAAAAGCAAAGCGAAAAGGCGTGTCTTTAGCCATGAATTATTCGGGCGGTATCATTGCGGGGTTGTTGATTCCCTATTATTTAGATGTGTCCGACCCTCAAAAAAAAGGGAATTCAAGCCGAATCCGATACTCTGATAAAACGGCAGATCTTTTTTTAAACCGTCAATATATAAGAGGTAAGGCGGGTGTTTTAAGAGGCTTAAAAGAGATGTCGGTCGTTCCAGGAGCATATTCGCAAGTGGGGGTACATTTAGATTGGGGCGCATTCGATGCATTCCTTCATGCCGTCGAGGTCGGTGTTCAATTACAAGTCTTTCCTAAAAAAATGCCTATTATGATAATCGAAGAGAATAAACCTTATTTTTTTAACCTCTATTTGTCATTACAATTCGGCAAAAGAAACTAAAGTGCTGAATGTGATACCCCTCAGTATTTACTTAAACTATCTAATTTTAAAGATGAAAAACTTTATTTTACTACAATTTTTATGCTTGCCTTTTTTATTAAATGCACAGCAGACACCGCACATCATTCCGCAACCCCTCAGTATAGAGGTGAAAAATGGTCATTTTTTGATAGATAAAAATGTATATATCAAAGCCAATTTTAAGGATAAAGCAACGGCTGATGTTGTCCGTTTTTTTACGAATTATGTCCGACAGGCTACCGGTTTTTCCTTATCAGGAAATGCTGTTAAAAGCAAGGTTATTGAATTTAAAATAGAAAAAACAAACGAAATAGGAGAGGAGGGCTACACGCTTTCCGTCACCCCCCTCAGTATTTTGATAAAAGCGAATACCTCAAAAGGCTTGTTTTATGGTGTGCAAACTTTGATACAAACGCTGCCTTTTATCCGCACCAATCAAGTCGCACAAATACCCTGTATGGAAATAAAAGATGCGCCACGTTTTGCTTGGCGCGGATTTATGCTCGATGTGAGCCGCCACTTTTTTTCAACCGATATGATAAAACAAGTGATTGACATATTGGCAAGTTATAAAATGAATGTTTTTCATTGGCATTTGACGGACGGAACAGGTTGGCGTTTGGAAATTAAAAAATATCCAAAACTCACCGAACAAGCTGCTTGGCGCATTGATGATTGGGGAAAACCGTGGAATTGGGCAGATGTGGCGTTCAATGCAGATAGAAATAAAGCGACTTATGGCGGTTTTTACACGCAAGAACAGGTAAAAGACATCGTAGCGTATGCCCAAGCACGCAATATTACGGTTGTTCCCGAAATTGAAATGCCAGGGCATTCGCAAGCGGCAATGGCAGCTTTCCCTGAATTGTCGTGCCACCCCTCAGTATATTTTGGTACAACAGGCGATTTTTTTGCGAATAAAGTGGAAGGCAATTATTGCGCAGGAAATGACGCGGCTTTTACATTTTTGGAAGATGTTTTGACCGAAGTTATGGCAATTTTCCCTTCAAAATACATCCATGTTGGCGGCGACGAAGTCGAAAAAGACAGTTGGAAAATATGCCCAAAATGCCAAGCCCGCATGAAAAACGAAGGTTTGAAAAATGAAAATGAGCTGCAAAGTTATTTTATGCGCCGTATCGAAAAGTTTTTGACTTCTAAAAACCGCAAGATGATTGGGTGGGACGAAATTCTGGAAGGCGGTCTCGCCCCCGAAGCAACGGTGATGAGTTGGCGCGGTGAAGCGGGCGGTATTGAAGCAGCCAAAATGAAGCACAATGTCGTCATGTCGCCTGGAACACCGTGTTATTTTGACCATTATCAAGGCGACCCAGAAACGGAGCCGTTGGCTTTTGGCGGTTTTAATACTTTGAAAAAAGTCTATAATTATGAACCGATACCCGCCGAAATGACTGCAGAAGATGCCAAATACGTATTGGGCGCACAAGCCAACCTGTGGACTGAAATGATTCGCACACGCGAAGGGGCGGAATACATGATTTTGCCACGTCTGCTTGCTTTATCAGAAGCCGTTTGGTCGCCTAAAGCGCAACGCAATTGGCTCGGTTTTAATCAACGTTTGCAGCCGCATTTGGTCGGTTTTGAGGATAAAGGCTTGCATTATTCAAAAGGCAATTTTAAAGTGGATATAAAACCTGTGGTTGAAAATGGGAAAATCTCCATCTCTTTGGAGACCGAAAATACTGAGGGGGGTATTTATTACACGACGGATGGCACAACGCCCACGATTGGCAGTACGAAATACAATAAGCCGTTTGAAGTCAATAAAGCGATGACTGTAAAAGCGGCGTTGGCTTTGAATAATCAAATAATGACCTTGAAACCTGCCGAACAATCTTTCACAATAAATAAAGCAACGGGTAAAAACGTCCAATATGCCGCGCCTTTTAATAAAAACTATCCTGCTAATGGCGCAAATAGTTTGACAGACGGTTTTAGGGGCACAAAAGATCATGGCAAACAATGGCATGGCTTCAGCAGCAAAGATATGGTGGCAACGATTGATTTGGGCGTGGCAACGGCTGCGAGTAGCATTACGATTGGCTGTTTGCAAAACTATGGTTCTTGGATATTTTTTCCGCAATCGGTCAAGTTTGAAGTATCGGAAGATGGAGAGAATTTTTCAGAAATCAAAACGGTACAAAATATGATCCCGCCGATTGCGGGTTTGCCGCAAATACAAGATTTTAAGGTGCAATTTGCGGGGGAAAAGATAAAAACCATTCGTGTAACGGCTAAAAACTTAGGCGTTTGTCCGAAAGGACACCCTGGTGAAGGCGGGGCGGCTTGGATTTTTGTTGATGAGGTGTTGGTAGAATAAGCCCTCTCAAAATACCTATTATTTATGTCGAACTACCTATTCCAGCCAAAACCTGTATTTTTATTTAAACCAAAATAATGAATAGAAAAACAAAAGGAAAAACACTTTTGCTCATCGGCGTACTACACCTATTATATGGTGTCGGTTTTGCTCAAAAAACACATCACCAACCCAATATTATCGTCTTTTTGGTGGACGATATGGGTTGGCAAGACTGTTCTGTGCCGTTTTACAAAGAGCGCACGAAGTGGAATGACATTTACCACACGCCCAATATGGCGCGTTTGGCGGCACAAGGCATGAAATTTACGAATGCCTATGCCTCGTCTGTTTGCTCGCCTACGCGGGTGAGTTTGATGACGGGTATGAACGCTGTTAGCCATAAAGTGACAAATTGGACATTGCGAAAAAACACGACAAATGACGGGAAATCGGACAAATTGATGCCGCCTTCGTGGAATATGAACGGTTTAAGCCCGATTTCAGGCGTTGAAAATACGGTTTATGCAACACCCCTCCCCTCAGTATTGAAGCAAAATGGCTATTTTACAATCCATATTGGCAAAGCACATTTTGGCGCAGATAGCACTTTGGGCAGTAATCCTTTGAATTTGGGTTTTGATGTCAATGTGGCGGGTCATGCCGCAGGTGCGCCGCAGAGTTATCGAGGGCTTGATAATTTTGGCAACCGCAAAGGGCGCGATTCTATTTGGGGCGTGCCAGGTTTGGAAAAGTATTGGGGCAAAGACATTTTCCTATCCGAAGCCTTAACGATTGAAGCAAAAACGGCGATGGACAAAGCCAAACAAGCCCAAAAACCGTTTTTTTTATACATGGCACATTATGCCGTTCATGCGCCGATTATGGCGGATACGCGGTTTGTTCAAAAATATTATGCTCGTGGCATGGACTCAACGGAGGCAAAATACGCCTCATTGGTGGAAGGTATGGACAAAAGCTTGGGCGATATTATGGATTATCTTGAACAAAATCAGTTGGATAAAAACACGATTATTCTTTTTTTGTCCGACAATGGTGGTTTGAGTGCTTCGGCGCGTGGTGGCAAACCACATACCCACAACACCCCTTTGCGAAGCGGGAAAGGCTCGGCTTATGAAGGTGGGATGCGTGTGCCTTTTCTCGTAAAATGGACGAATACAGTTGCGGAAAATTCGAGCAATGCCAATAATATCATCATCGAAGACCTTTTTCCAACGGTGTTAAAAATGGCAGGTATCAAAAAGGCTAAAACAGTGCAACATATTGACGGTGAAGATATTACACCCGTTTTTAAACAGAAAAAAAACACCCAAAAGCGTGTATTTTATTGGCATTATCCGCACGTTTGGGGACCTAAAGCACCTGATTTGGCGTTGTACAGCGTTGTCCGACAAGGGGCTTGGAAATTGATTTATTTTCATACAGACCAGCATTTTGAACTCTACAATACGGAAAGAGATATTTCAGAAACGCAGAATGAATTGGATTCACATAAGGATATTGCCAAAAAATTGGCTAAAAAATTAAGTCAAAAATTGAGAAAGGCACATGCTGAAATGCCTACGATTATCGAGACAAAACAGAAAGTGCCTTATCCTGATGAGAAGATTTAGGTGGAAGCCCCCCCTCAGTATTTTTAATATTAAAAAAGAATAAAAATGAAAGTAGATGTTTGGGACACTTATGTCACTAAAAAAGATGGCAATGTGATGCACTTCGACATCATCGTACCCGAAAATATTAAAGATAAGGCAGTTGTTTATCAATTTGGTAAAGAATATTTAGCTTTTAAAAATGAAGGGGAAAGTCATTTGGATACTGATGAATGTCAGTTTTGCCATATCGAAGAACCGACAGCGGAGATGATTGAGAGCATTGAAAATATGGGTTATTTTATCCTTGAAATGGAAGGCATCTCTACCACTTTACCACCCATTCCGACGCGACGTGAATTGATATTGCACCTTCGAGCCTTCTATAAAAAGCATCGTTTTGCCGATTTTAAAGGGAAAAGTGTAGAGGATTTGCAACTTTTACTCAATAAGTAGAACTTGATACCCCCTCAGTATAAATGGTCAAATGAGCGATTTTGAACCACTATTTTAAAAAAAAGTAAAAATGACACACATCAACAGAAGACAATTTATCCAAAATACAACCCTTGCAAGCATGGGTTTATTCATCAATACAAAAACTTTCACCAATGATTTTCCAACCGTCAGAGTGCCGTTGGGAAAGCGGAATTTCAACAGCGTAGCTATTGAAGCGACGATAAAACGTTTGAAAACAAGCATAAAAGACCCAGAATTGGCGTGGTTATTTGAAAATTGTTTTCCCAACACATTAGACACAACGGTCATTTTTAAGGAGAAAAATGGTCGCCCCGATACGTTTGTCATAACAGGCGATATTCATGCGATGTGGTTGCGCGACAGTACAGCGCAAGTCACGCCTTACTTGCCTTTGATAAAAGAAGATGAAAAACTTAAACAGCTCATTGCAGGGGTCATCAATCGCCAAACCGAGTGCATTTTGATTGACCCTTATGCCAATGCGTTCAATGATGGTGTAGGAAAATCGGAGTGGCTGACTGACCATACCGACATGAAACCTGAACTGCATGAGCGCAAATGGGAATTGGACTCACTCTGTTATACAGTGCGATTGGCGTATAATTATTGGAAAATCACCCAAGATACTAGCGTTTTTGAAGAAAAATGGCTCAAAGCGGCTCAATCTATTATCGCTACATGTCGTGAACAACAACGTTTTAAAAATAGCGGAAAATACAAGTTTGGGCGCACAACGTCTTGGTCAACAGATACCGTTCCTGGCAATGGATATGGCAATCCAACAAAGCCTAATGGCTTGATACACAGCATTTTTCGCCCGTCTGACGATGCCACGATTTACCCCTTTTTGATACCGTCTAATCTTTTTGCAGTTGTTTCTTTCAGGCAAATGGGAGAAATTTCGGAACAGGTTTATAAGAATACTGCTTTCGCAAAAGAATGTTATGATTTAGCGAATGAAGTTGAAACCGCCATAAAAAAACATGGCGTTATCAGACATCCCAAATTTGGAAAAATCTATGCGATGGAGGTAGATGGCTTCGGAAACTGCCTGTTGCAAGACGATGCGAATGTGCCAAATCTGATGAGTTTGCCTTATCTTGGTGCTGTTAAAGCCAATGATAAAATTTAGAAAAACACCCGCTGCTTTATTGTTAGTGAATACAACCCTTACTTTTTCAAGGGAAAAGCCGCCGAAGGTGTTGGCAGTCCGCATACTTTGGTGAATCAAATTTGGCATTTGGGCATCATCATGCGCGCCATGTCTTCGACGGATGATAAAGAGATATTGCAACAACTGCGCTTTTTAAAAAATACCCACGCCAATACAGGCTTCATGCACGAATCTTTTGATAAAGACGATGCTAAAAACTTTACGCGCAAATGGTTTGCATGGGCAAATACACTTTTTGGCGAGTTGCTATTGAAAATTGACAGAGAACGCCCGCATTTGTTGAGTGAGATGTTGTGAGGGGTGGTTTTGACTTATACGTCTAAAACTTTCATAAAAAATTACAAAAGTTGAATATAGTTTTTAATATTTTTAATTAAGTTTGCTCGATTTTTAATTCAATATTCGAGAAAATACCCCCTCAGTATTTGAGGGTTTTACTCACTTAATGAGCAATCTGAATGAAATTTAAGACGCTGCTTTTTCTGACAATCTTTTTGTTAATGAGTAAGGTTAAAACCTATTCGCAACAAGCAAAAGACTACAAAGTCATCGCTTATTACACGGGCAACGGGGAAACGATACAGAAATATCCTGTTGAGAAACTGACACATATTATATACAGCTTTCTCAAAATTAGGCACGATACCTTGACTGTTGCCAATGAAAAACAGGAAAATACCCTCAGGCAGTTGGTCGCCTTGAAAGAGAAATATCCCAACTTAAAAATCATGGTTTCTGTAGGTGGTTGGGGCGGCTGTTCGTTTTGTTCTGACCTTTTTGCTTCTGAAGAACACCGTAAAATGTTTGCCAAAACAACGGTTGAACTTTTCAAAAAATACAATGTGGACGGCATTGACCTCGATTGGGAATATCCAACAATTGAAGGTTATCCTGGACATAAATTCATGGCAGACGATAAAAAGAATTTTACGGCTTTGGTAAAAACCTTACGTCAAGAAATGGGCGATAAATATCTCCTAAGTTTTGCCGCAGGTGGCTTTGAAAAATTCCTTAAAGAGTCCGTTGATTGGCAAGCTATCATGCCGTCATTGGATTTTGTGAACTTGATGACGTATGATTTGACCAATGGATACAGCAAAGTTACAGGACACCACACGCCTTTATACAACAATAAAAAGCAAAAAGAATCCACAAGTAATTGTGTAAAATGGTTGTTGCGGCACAAAATACCTTCAAAAAAACTCATCGTTGGTGCTGCTTTCTATGCTCGTGTTTGGGAAAACGTGCCCGATACAGCTAACGGCTTGTATCAAAGTGGGCGTTTCAAACGGGGTGTGCCTTTCAAAAATTTTGAAACGTATTTCACTGAAGCCAATGGTTTCAAATATTATTTCGACGAAAAAGCGCAAGCACCTTACCAATACAGCAGCAGCCAAAAGCTTTTCGCCACTTTTGACGATGAACGCTCAATCGAACTAAAATCGAAGTATATCCAAGAGAAAAACCTCGGAGGCATCATGTTTTGGGAGTTGAGTGAAGACAAACCGACGGGTGGCTTGGTAGATAAAATATACAAGACTTTGAATGATTAATACAGATTTACGGAAATTTTAAAATTTACTAAATCTCTCATAATAAAAATCAATGACTCATGGAAAGAAGAGACTTTTTTAGAACCACCGCGTTGGGTTCAGCTGTCTGGGCGATGCCATTTAAAATGGAGAATGCCGACCATAAATCCATAAATTCAAGGATTAAGCTAAGTGTTTCCAGTTATTCTTACTGGCATTTTAAAGGCGACAAATATCCGATTGAAAAAGTGATAGACGAAGCTGCCAGAATGGGGTTGGACGGTATTGATATTTTGCATCGTCAAATGGAAGGAGAAGACAATTCGTATCTTCAAAAATTGAAGCGTCATGCTTTTGAGAATGGCATTGCGCTCACTTGCCTTTCTATTCATCAAGGTTTTGTTTTTCCAGACAAAACAGAACGGCAAAAAAATATTGACCACACTCTTCATTGCATTGAATTGGCTGCTAAGATGGGCATTCCAAGTATGCGTCTCAATACAGGACGTTGGAATACGATTAAATCGTTTGATGAATTTATGAAAAATCGCGGTCAAGAACCTGCCATTACTGGTTTCACAGAAGATGATGCTTTCGGTTGGTGCATCGAAAGTGTGGCTCAATGCGTGAAACGGGCGGAAGAATTGGGCGTTTTATTGGCTTTAGAAAATCATTGGGGTTTGGCTGCTACGCCTCAAGGTATGTTGCGTATCCATCAAGCGATTGATTCGCCGTGGTTACAATTACTCATGGATACGGGTAATTTTTTAGAAAATCCCTACGATAAATTGGAAATGATTGCGCCCAAAACCTGTTTCGTACAAGCCAAAACATATTATGGTGGCGGGGTCTGGTATAGCCTTGATTTGGACTATGAAAGAATTGTGAATATCTTAAAAAAGGTAAATTATCAAGGTTATATATCCATTGAGTTTGAAGGCAATGAAGCGGCTGAATCAGGTGTTAGAAAAAGCGTGGAGTTGTTGAGGAAGTATATTTAAGAGCTTCTCTGTGTTGCTATCAAAGTATAAAGCATTGAAAATCAATAATTATTTAAAAAATAAAATGAAAAAAGGACTGATTATAGGCTTCTTAGGTTGCCTACTCCCCTCTCTGTTGGCGCAACAGCACTCAGAGCAAAACCACTCGAAATATATCGTTCCAACCGACCCCTCAGTACAAACGAAGCTGAAAACATGGAGCAATAACAAATTCGGTTTGCTGATGCACTGGGGCACATACAGCCAATGGGGCATCGTCGAAAGTTGGAGTTTGTGCCCCGAAGATGAAGGCTGGTGCGAGCGTCGCGGACCATACAAAGAGAATTGGTATGAATATAAAAAAGCTTATGAAGCCCTCCAATACTCCTTCAATCCAACCCAATTTAACCCTGAAAAATGGTCGAAAGCAGCAAAAGGTGCGGGTATGAAATACGTGGTTTTTACAACCAAACACCACGATGGATTTTGTATGTTCGATTCAAAATATACGGATTATAAAATCACCAATTCGCCTTTCAAAACCAATCCACGCAGCAATGTGGCGAAGGAAATTTTTAATGCTTTCCGCAACGATGGCTTTATGACAGGCGCTTATTTCTCAAAACCCGATTGGCATACCGACGATTATTGGTGGTCGTATTTTCCACCAAAAGACCGCAATCCGTCTTATTTACCGACTAAATACCCTGAAAAATGGAATACATTCAAGCAATTCACCTACAACCAAATCGAGGAATTGATGACCGATTATGGCAAAATGGACATTCTTTGGCTTGACGGTGGTTGGGTGCGCCCGTTTAGCTCCATTGACACGAGCGTTTCGTGGCAGCGCACCATTCCGTTTGACCAAGACATAGATATGGCACGTATCGTCAAACGCGGAAGAGAATTGCAGCCAGGCTTAATCGTCGTGGACAGAACTGTATCTGGCGAATTTGAAAATTACGTCACGCCCGAACACCAAATACCCGATGAATACATGGCGATTCCATGGGAAACCTGCATGACAATGGGCGATTCATGGAGTTATGTATCCAAAGAAAACTACAAGTCTGCCCGCAAATTGATTCATATTTTGGTAGATATTGCTTCCAAAAATGGCAATTTATTGCTCAATATTGCTCCAAGTCCGCAAGGCGATTTTCACCCCGAAGCCTATACTCGTTTGGCAGAAATTGGCAAATGGATGAACCTAAATGGCGAAGCGATTTACGGCACTGTTGGCGACAATACCATTGGCAAACAAGGCAAATTGGAGTTTACGCATAAAGGCAATACAACGTATGCAATTTACCGCGCCGACGAAGGCGAAACAATGCCTAAAAGTATAGAAATCAATAAGTTAACATTGCCTAAAAATGCTAAAATCACTTTAATAGGCACATCA
>JANMJN010001344.1:0-2271 GCA_031371355.1 Saprospiraceae bacterium | reverse complement strand
CACATAAAAATCGCCGTCGAGGGTGGTCAAAGTAGCATTGTATTTTTTTAAATCTGTTGCAAAATCTTCAAGCTGTTTGCCGAGTTTTTTATCTGTAACTTCTTTTGCTAACTTATCCGCTTGCTCGTGCATTGATTTGTTTTGATAAAAATAATAGCCTAATTCGTTCAAAAGGTTGTATGAACGAATCGCTGCATCAAAACGGGCTTTGCGATCTTCGGGTGTAAAAGGGCAATCATCTGAAAATTTTATATCAAATGAGCCTGGATATTCCTCTTTCCCTTTCACAATTTTAAAAGAATATTTACCTTCAGGAAGACTTGGAGGGAAAGCACCTCGACCCAAAGCCTCTTGATTTGTGGTCGGTGCTTGTTTGGGGAAAGGTAACAATGGGCTGATTTCAACCACATTGATACCCGCAGATTTGCCTCCAGGTGCGCTTTGAACGAGTTTACCAGTGGCATCATAAATATCTATGCGCAAGTCACCAAAGCTATGTCGTTTTTTCTGATAATAAACGATTTGAATATTTGATTCAGGGTTTTCACCATTGAAATGACCTGCACCATCGAAACCCATTGAAGTAGCATTTCTGAATTTGTAAATTTTAGGTTTTGTCTCAAATACGTGAAAGTCCTTATCTATAATATCTTTAGACAAAAGGCGTAAAGGACTCAAATCATCTAAAATAAAAATACCACGACCATGTGTTGCTATGATTAAATCGTTCTCTTTCGGATGAATGACCATTTTCATCACTGCGGTTTTAGGGATATTGTTTTTGAAAATCTTAAAACTTTTACCGCCATCAAGCGAAATATAGAGCCCCATCTCAGTGCCGAGAAACAGTAATTCACGGTTTTTCAAATCCTCGATAAGACAATGCGCATACGATTCGACCCCCTCAGTATTTAAGGTCATCCAAGAGTTTCCAGCGTCCGAAGTCTTTAATACGTAAGGTTTGAAGTCCCCTGAACGATGTCCGTCAACCGTCACATAGCACGTATTTTTGTCATAATGACTGGGTTCGATATTGCTCACCCAAAGCCCAACGGGAACTTTGAGGTTTTTAGTCAAATTATTCCATTTTTTGCCACCATCAATCGTCATTTGCAAATTGCCATCGTCTGTACCGCACCATATTTGGTTGACATCAAGGGGTGATTCCGCAATTTGTACGATGGTCGTATTCGTTTCCGCACCAGACCAATCGGGGCTTAAACCACCTGATTTTTTGACTTGCCTTTTTGGGTCATTGGTTGTCAAATCAGGAGATAATTTTTTCCAAGTATCGCCCATATCATCGCTACTAAACAAATATTGGCAACCTAAATACATCCGATTCGGATTGTTTGGACTTACTAAAATGGGCGAATTCCAATTCCACCGGTAATCGGGTTCGCCTGCTTTGGCAATGGGTTTTATTTCTTTCAAAGTACCATCTACTTTGTTATGGCGCACCAAATCACCGCCTTGAGACTCCGAGAACACAATGTTTTTGTTCTTTTGATGCCTAAAAACGTAGAAACCATCGCCATAACTAGACATCATCCAGTCTTGATTTTTGACACCACCGCCATTCTCATTGGGTGCATACCAAGAGCCATTGTCTTGCAAACCACCATAAACGTTGTAAGGGTCTTCATCGTCAATCGAAATATGGTAAAATTGGGCAAGCGGTAAGTCCTCACAATGTTTCCACAAATAACCACCGTCTTGTGAGATGTAAGCACCACCATCGCACCCTAAAATAATGCGTTTACTATTTTTAGGATCAATCCAAAAACAGTGCATATCCGCATGGACACCGCTTTGGATCGAGCGAAAAGTCACCCCTCCGTCTTCACTAATGATGCCTTGATAGCCTGCTTTTATTACTTTTTTATCGTTTTGAGGGTCAACAACAATGCGGGCAAAATAGAAGGGACGCACCGTTAAGTTAAAATCGGCATTCGTCTTTTTCCAAGTCGTACCACCATCATCTGAACGATAAAAGCCTTTTTCAGAAACAGTTTCTGCTTCAACACAGGCGTAAACGGTTTTAGAATTTGAGGGTGCAATCGCTACACCGATGCGTCCGAGCATAGAAGTTGGGAAGCCGCCAGTTGTTACTTTTGACCAATTTTTCCCACCATCGGTTGATTTATAGAGTGCCGAACCTTTGCCTCCAGAGTTAAAGAAGTCTGGACGGCGGCGATGTTCCCACATAGAGGCATATAATACTGAGGGGTTGTTCATGTCCATCACTAAGTCTGCGCAGCCTGTTGTTTC
>JANMJN010001342.1:0-7644 GCA_031371355.1 Saprospiraceae bacterium | reverse complement strand
GTAACGCCCCGAAGTTTCTTGCCATCAATACAGATTTGTTTTTCGGCAACGACACTTAAAAGTTCTCGACCATATTGACCTAAACAAGCATCAAGACATTGATAATCAATCATTTGAAAGACTCTGTTAATCGTATCGTGCGAAGGAATGCCATTCGGAAGTTCTAAGAAACTCCGTAATAGCTCTTCTTTTTCTTCGCAAAATACAGCCATGTCTTCAAAATCTTCGCCATCGGCGATGAGTGTACATAATGCTATCATGAGGATATCACTTAGCTTATGTAAACAACGTCCTGTAACCCGTGGGTCCGGTATCGTTGAAAATATTTCTTCTATGCGGTGTTTCATAGCCGCAAAGTTCGATTTTTATCTTATCCTATGGGCTATCGTTTAATGTCTCTTTTTGCTAACAACACTTTGATGCGTTTGCCCTAGTTAAATTAGGAAAAGGAACATTTGAATAAAAATTTGTTATACAAATCAATGACAAAAGCCAAAACGATAAGAATTACTGGGGATTATGCGTATCACAAATAGAGGCAATGAGTTCCCGTCTTTTACAGATATTTGAAGCTTATAAGCATCATTTTCGGACAAAGACAAGAGATAGTAGTGAGCATGGGATGACGATGCTCAAAGGCTATTTATTATTAGAACAAGGGCGTAATTACGTCACAATCGCACAAAAAGTGAAAGGGTATACCGAAGACGGACAAGATTTACAACACTTTATGTCGGATTCGCCATGGTCAACGGAAGGTTTATTTGGTCAGGTTCGACAAGACATCGTGCACAGGTTGCACCTAGGGGGCGGTATGCTCAACTTCGATGAAAGCGGCGTTGAGAGTTCAGGTCGGCACAAAGTGGGTGCTGCGCGTCAATATTTAGGACGAGAAGGCAAAACAGACTTAGGCCAAGTCGGTGTTTTGAGTTCTTACTATAAAGACGGCGTTTGGTTGCTGACGGACGCTGAATTATTTTTACCACAATCCTGGTTAGCCAATTTTAAGAGCGAACAAGCACGGCTCAAAGCGTTTAAGAAGTATCATTTACCTGCGGATAGAGGTTTTCAGACCAAAATAGACTTAGCACGGACTCAATTTGATAGAGCTGTGGCTGAAAAGCTGCCTTTTGAAGTGGCTGGCGGTGACACTTTCTATGGTCGAGATACGGCTTTTCGGCGGCATATCGCTCTAGCACAGAAGTTTTATATGCTTTGTGTGCCTAAAGACCAAAGCGTTTGGTTGAAAAACCCACTCGATACGATGGATGAAAAAGGGAATATCGCCCAAAGCGTTCAACAATTAGCACAAAGCCAAACATTTGAATCCATCAATGTCAGACAGAGTGAACGCGGTACTTTGCGATATGAACATGCTTTTGTACCTGTTTGGACTAAAGATGCCGATAATGACAAAACATTCACCCAAGAAATGCTCATTATTCGTAAAGAAAACGACGGTACATGCTCTTACGCCCTCTCTAATGGCTTGCAGAAAGACCACTTAACACTCGCTCAATGGCGTGCCAATCGTTATTTTGTCGAAAGAACCATTCAAGAGTGTAAGTCTGAACTCGGTTTTGATGAACTCCAAGCCTTAAAATATCGCGCTTATATGCACACTTTGGCACTTTGCGCTTTGGCTTTAGTCTTTTTAGCCGATACTAAGTTAGAGCAACGTGGGCTTTACAAGCCACAAGTAACTGTCCAAAATAAGCTAAAAATCCCGCAATTACCAGATTTATCGTTAGCTAATGTCAAAGAACTTTTGAAAACAGCCTTTCCACTTCCTCAATTGTCTAAACAACAAGCGGTGGATTTGGTCATTAATACTTTATTTATCAGAACTAAAAATACTAAATCTAAAGAAATTCGTAGAGGTCCTTAAATATAAATATCTATTTTTCTCTAATTTAACAAAGTCAAGTTATTTACATTATCTTACAAAAACACTATATCCAATAGTATTTTGAATTTTTAAACGGACTTAAAATGACTAAAAGAAAACGAATTTCCAGGAGAGCAAAGAAGAAAATGAAAAAAACTATACCCATCGAAGACTATTCACCGCAACCCGTGCCTGAAATGAGTGCATCAAGAAGTATCGAAGAAACAACCAGAGTCAATATTGCAAAAGCATCTCTAAACCCAAACTATGCAGGCATTCTCATTGCCAATGAAAAAAGAAAAGACGATAAAGGCACTTTGGGCGGTGTTTTGGTGTCCGACAAAGGTGTTCATTATGGCGTCACTTGCTTTCATGTGGTCAAACAGAACAATCAAAATTTCAATACTCTTTTGCCCGAAGAATCCGTCGTTGTGATTTCTGAAAAAGGCGATAAAATCGGTGTTTTTAATGCAGAAACAGCTTTTATCAACAGCAAATTGGATATTGCATTGATAGAATTAACCCAAAAATTTAACAACGAAAAAATAGGTTCGCCGACAAAATTTGTGGATAGTATTGACCTTAAAATAGGTACAGAAGTCTATTTTTTAAATGATAGAATCAAAAAAAAAGCCAATGGCGTTATCCGAAAAGTGAATCAAAAAGGCAATTGGCGATTGGGCAAATACGAAAATACGATTTTTGTTTCCACTGTTTTAGATGAAGATACGTGTGAGCGTATATCCGATGAAGGCGATAGTGGTTCGTGGTTGCTGCGCGTTTCTGACAATGCACTTGTGGGCGTTGTTTTCGCCAATAGTTTGACAAGCACGTTCGTGATGCCGATAACAGATGTCATTGATGCCTTTAAGCACAAAAACATTACACTCACCTTAAACATACTACCATGATTAAGAACATCCTCTTTTTCAGTTTTTTCCTATTAAGTACTTTTATAATAGACGCGCAGCAACCGCCCGTTGTGCCTATTTATAATGTTTCTCTTAAATTGACGGATTCGATTAAGGCATATCTTAAAATCAAAGACCCGACGGGTGCGCAACAACTCAGAATGTATGAAATTTTAGGTAGTTACCTCCTCGAAACGAATCAATTAAAGACCGTTAATTCGACCATAGATATTCAACGAGCATTTAGAGGCAATATATTTATTCATGAAATTCTCAAAGAAAATAACTTCTGGGAATTCGCCGAACCGATCAGTATGTTCAGTGGCGATAGAGGCATTGAATCCGCAGGTAAAAAGTCTATTTTGTCAAAAGTAGGGAACTTAAATGCCACTATTTTCGCCGATGCCTTTGCCAAAATCATTGTCAAACGTTTCAAACAAGATTTGAATGTGCTTTTTTTTCGAAAAATGAAAAGGGAAATGGAGAGCAGTCTCGAACTGAAAACCCTGTTTCCGAACACCTATGGCGGCTTAACTTTGATGGATAAAGATATTTATGTGTTTGAACAATACATTGCGGGTTTGCGCCAAAAAATGGAAGAAGATTTAGCCAATGTATTTGCCAATACCACCGAACTTTTAGAAACCGAGAAATACGCCAAAGCTTTTAAAGGCAACCAAACAACCCGCGACTTTTTGACAACGGCTACACAATTTGCAGATGGCTTGATAAAGAATCAACACCCAGGGCACATTATCGAAAACCTCCATTTCAGTGATGCTTTCGATGAAGGTGAAGGACAGGATTTAAGAGCCGGATTGCAAACGATTCAACTCATTTCGACCAGTTTTAGGTCTTCAAATGCGGCGGATTCGACGCATTATTGGATAAATAGTTTGGATAGTTTAAACCTACTTGTCAAAGGAGACGCCTTAGCGGCTCAAGTTTGGTTGGGTTCTGTTTACCAATTAGCCGTTGACGACAAGGGAAAACCGATAACTTTTCAGAATAATCAGACTTTGCGGCATTATATCAATGGATTGTATGACAAAAAAGACAATTTTTACCAAATGCGCAATTATGTGCAAGGTTTGGTCAGTCGCATCAATATGATAGAAATGTCTAACAAAGACATGAGATTGGCGCAAAATAATGACGGAAAATTCTATTGGGACAAAATGGTGTCTTCTTATGAAAACATTTTATCGCTTGTGAAATTTGTACCAACCATTAAAGAGATTTTAGAACCTGAAACCGCTTTGCCCCGAACGTGGTACAAAGGTATTTTTGTCGCTGAAATGATGCCGCGTATTTATGCCGAAATGAAAGGGCGAGAATACCATGCCGCCGTTCAACACATCGCCGAATTGGTGCAAGCCGTTGATGCGAGACCGATGTATGTGAAAGAAGGCAATAATTATATCAGAATTGACACAATGAGTACTTTTTTTCAACCCAATACTACCAACAGAAAGGTGCCTGTAAGAGCCTTTAAATCCTTTTCTGGTACATACATTATGAAGGATAAAAAACCTGTGGTCATTGATAAACTGTATGTGGACGATGATTCGCTCGGTAAAAAGCCTTTGGAATATACACGTGTCCAAAAATTCATCAAATACAGTTCTTTCGCTGCCTCGATGGTGCTGGCGCAAAGCAGTGATGAAGTCGCATTCCTTTTAGAAAGCACCATGACACCGCCCGGTGGTACATATATCAAAGAAAAAGGCTGGTTGATGAGCGTCAACAGTTATATCGGTCTGCAAAACACTTTTAGGCAAAAAGACAGTTCTGGTTATTTTAGTATCGCCGCGCCCATCGGCATCAACATAAGTTATGGATTAAAAAGCCAACGCAACTACCCCCTCAGTAAAAAACAGAAATTTGCCGATTTTATAACTCCGCACACCATTCAGTTTTTTGCGAGTTTGGTGGATGTGGGAGCCATCGCCGGTTTTCGCTTCTCGAACACAACGGACAGCATTCCGAAAATAAAATTGAGCAATATCTTTTCTCCGGGACTCTTTATTATGTTTGGGCGCATGTTCAACAGTCCCATAAACATTGGCTTGGGTTACCAAGCCCAACCGCGTTTATATGCCGTTAAAGAAGAAACCATTTTCTTAAAAAAGTTTGAATTTCGCTTCAATATCAATTTATGTTGGGATATTCCTTTTTGGCATTTGGCGCATTGGGATAGTAAGTGATTTTGGTGTATTGCACATAACTTTATTATTTCTTATTCTCAATTTGCGAATAAGGAATAACCGATGTATTTTTGCTGAAAATACTTGACAATGAAACCACAAGATATTATAATTTTATTAAAGTTGATGCTCGTCGAAAAGGAAGATTGGAAATTCGCTACTTTATCCGAAGACTTGAATATGAGTAGTTCAACTGTATTTGCAGCTTTAAATCGCGCCAATATGGCTGGGCTTTATCATAAAAATACACGCACAATAAATAGAGATGCACTTTTAGAATTCTTAATTCATGGATTCAAGTATGTATTTCCTGTGTCGCCAGGCAAGTTAGCCAAGGGCATTCCTACGGCACATTCTGCCAATCCATTAGCCCAATATATTATTTCTGATAAAGATATATACGTTTGGCAATCCGCCACTGGTACCATCAGAGGGCAAACGATTACGCCATTATATGCGTCGGTACCTCAATTGGTACAAAAAGATGCTCAATTGTATGAATTATTGGCATTAATTGATGCTTTACGGGTTGGAAAAGCACGTGAGAAAAACCTTGCAATTGAAGAGTTAACAAAAAGAATAGGTAAATATGCTTAAATATGACGTTGTTTTAGAAATCGTTGCCAATGGTTTAAGCGATATATTAGACCAATTTGTTTTCGTGGACGGTACAGTCGTCGAATTGTATGCTTCTTCAGAAACCTATCAAGATGCGCGACAAACAGAAGATGTTGATTGCGTAGTTGAGGTGGCAAGTTTGGCAAATTATTATGTCTTAGAAGAAAAGCTACGGACTCTCGGATTTTATGATGACATGGACGAAGATGCCCCCATTTGTCGCAAATTGTATAAAGGCATAAAGGTAGATATTATGCCAACTGATGAAAAGATACTTCAATTCACAAATAAATGGTACAAAGAAGGGTTTATAACTGCCCAAAACTACGCTTTAACCAAAGAAAAGAATATCAAAATTTTGACTGCCCCTTTTTTTATTGCTGCAAAACTTGAAGCCTTTTTCAGTCCAAGCCGAAAATACAATCTTGATGTTTATGCCAGTCATGACTTTGAAGACATTATTTATATTTTAGACAACTGCGAAAACATTGTGACACTCATCGAAAACTCAGATACTGCTGTTAAGGCATACATCCAAACACAGTTTGATTATTTGTTGAAAAACAAACCCGTTATATATGCTTTAAGCGGCATTTTACGGGATAGTGAAAATGAAAGTCGGGTTTTCGATATTTTTAAGCTTATCAGTCAGTTGAAAAACTAAGTGCATTACTTGAATGATTTACTAAGGGGGTACTTTTTCTATTTTCCAATCATAAAGACTTTCCTATATTTGTCTTTTTAAAATTCAAATATGGAGACCCAAGCTTATTTTGAAAATATCCAAGAACACATTCAAGCCTGTTTGTTAGCTGCCGAATCAGAGATTGACTTAGCTGTGGCCTGGTTTACCGACCGTTTGTTGTTCGATGTGCTTTGTGAAAAAGCGAAAAGTGGCGTTAAGGTGCGCCTGATGATATTTGATGACGACATCAATAAATACTTGCCTATCAATGATTTACAAGCCTGTGGTGGTCGCATTTATCGCATCAGTGAGAAATTGATGCACAATAAGTTTTGTGTCATTGACCGTGAAGTGGTGATTTCGGGTTCGTATAATTGGACAAATAAAGCACGTAAAGACAACTACGAAAACATAACGATTACGACGGGCGACCCGTTTTTTGCAGCACAATTTATAGAAGAGTTTCAACGCATTACGGAAAAGCATTTTGGAGAAAAGAGGGAAACAAGTACCGATTTTAGTCAAATTGTGAAGCGTTTGGAATTAATTCGGCATTTGATTGAATTGGGTGATACAGAAGATTTACCCCCTCAGTATCGGAAGCTCAAAAGTCTGAATTTGCCCAATGATATTGTGGATATTCTTAAACTTTTAGATGCCCAACGATATGGCGATGCGGTGGCGCGTATCACGGACTTTATCGCTCGTTTTCGGCAAGTGACCGCCTTTGTTGACCCTGAAATTGCGGCTTTGCAACTCGAAATGCACGCCCTTGAATTGGATATCAGCAATCTCGAAAATGAAAAATCGGAGATTGAAAAGACCATACAAGACTTTGAAATTCAATACAATCGGGCATTAGGGCAGTTGTTGATAGACGTTTTAGCCTTGCGCCGCAAAATTGCAGAAGCCCTTGCAGCCGAAAATCCAGAAGATACGGAAGCACAGGAAAGGCAAAAAGAAACCGAAAATGATTACGAAGCATACCATAAGACCTACGAAGAAATAAAAACCAAACCACTTAATACATTGACTGTCAATGAAAAACAAATTTTGAAAAGCCGATTTAGAGAAGCCTCTATGTTTTGTCATCCCGATGTGGTGGCAGATGCCTTCAAAGAAAAGGCAACCGACCTATTTTTGGCATTGCGACAGGCTTATGAAGAAAATAATTTGTCAAAAGTAACGGAGATATTGGATGCCCTCAAACACGGCAAATCGTATCAAGCAGAGCATAAAATATTGAACGAAAAACGGCATTTACGCACCGTCATTGACCGATTACGCAGCCGTCGAGCGCAATTACTCGATGCCCTACAAGGTTTGCAGTTGCAC
>JANMJN010001369.1:0-3230 GCA_031371355.1 Saprospiraceae bacterium | reverse complement strand
AACCTTTTGAAAAATTGTTATTTAATTCTTTCTTGAACACTGATTTGACTGATTTACACGGATTTACACAGATTTTAATTTTACATCATGTAATGAGCTTAAAAAATCCGTGTAAATCAGTCAAATCAGTGTTCAACTACTTTTCTTATTTCTCATGTTATTATCAAAATTAATTTCCATTTACTATACTTGATGCCCGAATCATCCTATCCTTTCCACTCATATCTTTTCGCAGTTCAACATGTATAAAACCTTTCTTTTCGAGCATTGTAACAACATCTTTGGCATTATACTCATTACATTCAAAAAAAAGCACCCCCTTCCCGACAGCATCGGGATTTCCTTCGTCAACAGTATAAAGGTGTTTTAAAGCAAAATCCGCTATTTTTTCATAAAAAATCAAGGCATCGTCATTGTCCACAAACAGCGCGAGGTGTGGTTCGTAACCCAAAACATTATGCGCCATCAAAGCTTTTTCTTTTGTGGGAATATAAGGCGGATTGCTCACAATGATATGGTAATCAGTGAGTTGTGTCCAGTCGTTTTCATTCAATATATCTATACGTTTGAAATCAACATCGGCGTTCATGCGGTAAGCATTGCGGCTGGCGGTGATGAGTGCGCCTTCGCTGATGTCAACGGCAGAGACCGCACAGGCAGGGTTTTTAACTTTCAAAGTAATCGGAATGCAACCTGACCCTGTGCCAATATCAAGAATCTTTAATGGTATATAATGAATGTTGAATGAAAAATAATTTTTAGCGGTTTCTAAAACCCATTCCACAAGTTCTTCGGTTTCAGGTCTTGGGATGAGGACATTGGAATTGACTTTGAATTTGAGACCATAAAACCACGCAAAACCGACGACATATTGGACGGGTTCGCCATCGAGCAACCGTTGCTTTATTTTTTCAAAATCTTCGATTAGGAAATTATGGAAAGTCTCTTCATCGTTTTTTGAACCGAAATAATCGTCAAAAACGTAGCGGCTCATGGCACGAGCTTCCCCTTCGCCATAGGTCGGGGTCAACGTTTTTATGAAATCGGACTTGGCTTCTTTTATTGTCATCATATTTTTAACAAACGCAGTCGCATCTCTCGGGACTTTGTTTTTGATGCAAATATTAGGCTTTATTCTCGTTATGTAACAATCACTTCTGTAAAACTTCTTTAATGCGGCACTATGAACTTCTTTGTCTGTGCTTCCGCATCTCGGTCAAGAATAATAACTGATGATACGCAGAGTTGCAGTGCACGCTAAATATTTGTTTATACTGCACGAGCATTCAAAAAATGTTTCTTTGACAAATTTAATGATGTAATAACCTTTGTCTGCCACAAAAATTGTCACAGAACGAAATGTTTTATCCGTACTTTGCAGCTTCATTTTTATTGAAAAACAACAGGAATGTCCAGACATCTTCAGTATAGCACTTTTATCTTCTTGTTATTTCTATATGGTTGCCAACAAGAGACGACTGTTAAACCGAAGTATAAAATCGGCTTCTCACAATGTTGCGACGACCCATGGCGCGATGTCATGAACAGTGAAATGGCGAGAGAATTAGCTTTTCACCCAGAAGTGAAGTTAGAAAAACTGGTCTCGGACAACAATAGCACAAAACAAATAGAGCAAATTCGAGAATTGGTCAAAAAAAAGGTTGATTTGCTCATTGTTTCACCAAACGAAGCAAAGCCGCTGACACCTGTCATTGAAGAAGTTTACAAAGCGGGTATCCCTGTTATTTTAATTGACCGCAAGACAGAATCCGAACTTTATACGGCTTTTATCGGTGCAGACAATTACGAAATCGGTAAAACCGCAGGTAAATACATCGCCAGCCAAATTAAAAACCAAGCCAATATTATCGAGATAAAATTGCAAATGACCATATCGCCAGCAACTGAACGGAATCGGGGATTTAGAGATGCTGTCAACGCTTCGCCTAAGCTTAAAATTGTTGATTCTCTTGAAGCCGCTAATGGTTTAGAAGAAATTAATAATTACTTTCCCAACCTCTTGCGTAAGCACCCTGAAGCTAATTTTATTTTCGGACATACTGACCTTATAGCCGAAACAGCTTTCAAATTAGCTCGAGAACAAGGTCGAGCCAAAGATTTGTTTTTTGTCGGTATTGATGGTATTCCAGGGACTGGACGCGGCATTCAAGCCGTTGAAGAGGGGGTTTTGAATGCCTCTTTGCTTTATCCAACCGGGGGTGCTGAGGCAATACGATTGGCTTTATCCATCCTTAACAAAGTGTCGTTTGAAAAGCAGAATAACTTGCAAACTATTGTTATTAATAGTGATAATGCCAATATTCTACACAATCAGATGAAGAAAGTGAATAGCCTGCAAGAAAGTGCAGAACGTCAAGCTCTTAAACTGGAAGAACTCAATAGAACCTATTCGTCGCAAAAAACCAGATTGTATTTTGTGGGTATATTATTGTCAATAGTCATTTTATTGAGTTCCGTTTTATTATATCTTTTCAGAGAGAAACAGTTATCTAATAAAATGTTAGCCGCTCAAAACCAAGCCATTTTAGAACAAAAGAACAAAATTGAAGAAGTATCGGAACAAGCACGTTATGCGACGGAAGAGAAATTACGCTTTTACTCCTACATTTCACATGAATTTCGCACCCCCCTCAGTCTGATATTAACGCCAACTGAAGACTTATTGCATCGCAGAACCAATGATGCAAAGGAAACCCGCAGCACCCTACAACTCATTCGTAAAAATGCCAATCGGCTTTTGCGCTTGGTTGATCAATTGCTTGAATTACGGCAAATTGATGCGGGCAAAATGACTTTAGAAGCCCATCAAGCCGATTTAGTCGCTTTTATTAAGGATATTGTCAATGATTTCAATGTAAAAGCGAAGAGCCAAAGTATTGATTTACAATTCTTATGTCCATTTCCAATATTGCCTTTTTGGTTTGATGCGGAGAAATTGGATAAAGTATTGTTCAATATCATTTCTAATGCCTTCAAATACACGCCACAAGGCGGGTTGATTCATATTTCGTTGTTAAAGAATCTGGATAAAATTGAAATTGTTGTCACCGACAATGGTATCGGTATGAGTACAGAAGAGCGCGAACACGCCTTCGACTTGTTCTACCGAGGTAGCCAAAATATGTCATTGGGTAGTGGTTTGGGTTTGGCATTGTCGCATGAGTTTGTCTTATTGCATAAGGGCGAAATCCGTTTGGAATCTGAAAAAG
>JANMJN010001321.1:0-2260 GCA_031371355.1 Saprospiraceae bacterium | reverse complement strand
GTCAAACCGCCATCGGTTGTTTTATACAATTCTGCCGCTTCCCCTTTCGGATTATTCAAATTATCCACGAAAGCATACGCTTTTAGCGGATTTTTATGCGACACTGCCAGCCCAATGCGCCCAACCAACGCCTCAGAAGGTAAACCATTGGTGCAAGCTGTCCACGTTTTGCCGCCATCAATACTCCTATGAACACCACTATTTTTACCCGTGATACTTGGATAAACCTCCCAAGTGGAAGCGTACATTATTTTAGGATTGGATGGTGCTATGACTACATCATTTGCGCCCGTAGCATCGTCTTTATACAAGACTTGTTCCCACGTTTTGCCGCCATTTGTGGTTCGATAGAGTCCTCTATTTTTATTTTTTGACCATAAATGACCCAATACTGCCACCATTACAATATCAGGGTTGGTGGGATGAATCGCAATTTCAGCGATAGACCACGAATCTTCAAGCCCAATGTGTTGCCATGTTTTACCCGCATCATTTGAGCGATACATGCCTGTACCGGGCAAGGTAAAATTGCGTGGTTTTTTAAGGTTTTCACCCGTTCCGAGATATATAATATTGGGGTTTGAGGGCGCTAATTCCATATCGCCAATGCCCAAAGATGCTTGTTCTTGAAAAACACATTGCCAATTGATGCCATTGTTCACCGTCTTCCACAAGCCGCCCGAACCAAATCCGACATACATTGTGCCTGGGTGTGTGGCATCTACTTGCACCACATCAGCCCTTGCAGAATTAATCATAGGACCCAACGACACCCAATCAAGTTTATAAGGTGTCTCCTTTTTCATTTCTTGATAGGTGCGAAATGAGGCTTCTAAAGGGGATGGTGTTTGTTGGGCAAAAATGATTGTATTGATGCACTGGGTTATTAAGAATATGGTTAAAATGCGTTTCATTCTATTTCTTTATTTTGTTGAAATTATGGATAAAAGAAAGGAAATTAATCGTATTTTTGGCTGCTTTAAGTATAAAAAGAAGTTTTTATCTTGTGCAGAATTAGCGCATACAAACAAATTGCCCCTTATCTGTTACAAAATAAGTAAAAACTTACCCCTTCTTTGTTACAAATTCATAAAATAAACGATGATATTCTCGCGTAAAATAGAAGCCTCTTTAAATGAGTGGAAAGCGAAACACAATCGTAAACCCTTAATTTAACGCGAACTTTTCAATTAAATAGTTGATAATCAGCTACTTAGAGACATTTTTGGATAAAAAGGCATAGAGAATAAGAAAAAATAGGATATTAGAGGTGCAAAATCAATTAATCACCATTCAATCCTACCTCTATGCTGGATGAAATATACTACGAAGTTGATGAATTCAACAAACAATACTTAGAAAAAATAGCGGCTTACGCCTCACAGGTACATTGGCTTCAAGGGCGAAAAATAGGCTGTATGTCCATGAGTGAAATAATGACGATATTAATTTTTTATCATTATTCGCACTATAAAAATTTTAAGACCTATTACACACAGTACGTGAGCACGAGCCTTAAACGAGACTTCCCAACATTAGTCGGTTATGACCGTTTTGTGTACTATATTCCATTGGCTCTTTTGCCGATGCTGGTTTTTCATCTGTACAGATGTAGTTTATCCCTTCGTACAGGTATTTACTATATTGACAGTACCAGATTAGAAGCCTGTCATCCCAAAAGAGCCCATCAGCATAAAGTTTTTAAAGGCTTTGCTGATTGGGGAAAAACAAGTGTTGGTTGGTTCTTTGGCATTAAAATACATTTGGTTATCAATCATTTAGGCGAAATTGTACACACGTGTTTTTCAAAAGCCAGTACACCTGATAATCAACCTAAAATACTCTTTAACTTACTGAATGACATTAGCGGTTGGGTATTCGGGGATAAAGGCTATTTGATGAATAACGAAAAATTACATTTCGTTCAACACGATGATAAAATCGTTTTTCATGCAAAAGACCGTAAAAATACTTCAAAAGAGAAAGCTAAACAGCCGCCTTTAATGGCTAAATTATATGCTCGAAAAAGACCCATTATTGAAACTGCAATCGGTATTCAAAAAAACGTCTTGGATTTAGAGCATACAAGGCATCGTTCAATTTGGAATGCCTATGTTCATTGTTTAGCTGCTATGTGTGCTTATTCTTTTTATCAGCGTAAGCCAATAGCTAATATTAATATGAGTCGTTATACCATTGAGCCGCCTAAAAACGCTTTCGCTTTGGCGGCTTAGTCCTCATTTTGAAAAGTTCGCGTTAA
>JANMJN010001212.1:0-3054 GCA_031371355.1 Saprospiraceae bacterium | reverse complement strand
TCCAGGGAGTGAAAGTTCATGGAGTATCGGCAAAATGGTAAATGAAGACATTTACAACAAAATGAAAATAGTGAGTGAAAATGCCGCAAAAGCCAATGCTTCTAAAGGTTCAAATGAGCAAAAAATCGGTGATTTTTGGTCAACAGGCATGGATTCCGCTGCTATTGAAAGTACAGGTTTAACAGCTATTCAACCTGAAATAGATAAAATCGCTTCGATAAAAGACATAAACGGCTTGTTAGACATAGTCGTTGATATGCACACAAGCCAGATTTCGCCGATGTTTAGTGCAAACGTGTTTCAAGATGAAAAAAACAGCTCAGTTAATTCGTTGCACTTTTCACAAGGCGGCTTAGGATTGGGTGAACGCGATTATTATTTCAAAAAAGATGAACGCAACGTCAATATCCGAAAAGAGTATGTGAAACACATTGCCAATATGCTACAACTGATGGGCGATACCGAAGCAAACGCGGCAAAGAATGCCGCTTCAATCGTCAAAATAGAGACTTTCCTTGCAGAAAAACACCGCACGATGGAAGCCTTGCGCGACCCACACGCCAATTACAACAAAATGAGTGTCAATGATTTACAAAAATTGACCCCCTCAGTAAATTGGGCAAATCAATTGGCTAAAACAGGTTTAAAAACGGATACAATTATCGTTGGGCAACCTGAATTTTTCAAACAAATGGATGCCAGCTTGAAAAAATTCAGCCTTGAGGAATGGAAGGCTTATTTGCGTTTCAACCTTATCAGTTCGCTCGCTGCTCATTTACCAAAAGCTTTTGATCAAGAACATTTCAATTTTTTTGGTAAAACTTTGGAAGGAAAAAAGGAACAAAAACCACGTTGGAAACGGGTTCTCGATGCGCAAGAAGGACAATTAGGTGATGCTTTGGGACAGTTATTTGTGAAAGAATATTTCTCTCAAAAATCGAAAAAACGGTACGAAGATATGTCAGAAGCCATTCGTGAAGCTTTTGCTGAAAACATCAAAGCGCTCGACTGGATGAGTGCTGTTACGAAGGAAAAAGCCCTTGATAAACTCAAAAAAGTAACAAAAAAGATAGGTTATCCTGATAAATGGAAAGATTTTAGTGCCATGATTATTGACCGCAGTAGTTATGTTCGCAATAATTTGAACGCCAATAAATGGTGGTTCAACTATTATGTAAACAAACTCAATAAACCCGTTGACCGCACTGAATGGGATATGACACCACAGACATATAATGCCTATTACAACCCATCAAACAATGAAATCGTCATGCCTGCCAGCATTTTTATGATTCCTGGTTATACTGACGACCAAGTGGATGATGCGGTAGCTTATGGTTATGCGGCGGCTTCGACAATTGGACATGAAATTACGCATGGTTTTGACGACCAAGGACGACAATATGATGCAGAAGGCAATCTTAAAATGTGGTGGACAGCTGAAGATTCTGCTAAATTTGCCCAAAGAGCCAATAAATTGATTGCTCAATTCAACGAGTTTATGCCTGTTGACACCATGCACGTGAGAGGTGAAGCAACTTTGGGTGAAAATATTGCCGATTTAGGCGGTGTTGTCCTTGGATTACGTGCTTTCAAAAAAACAGAACAGTATAAAAAAGGAGAGAAAATTGCGGGTTATACCCCACTCCAACGCTATTTTATGGGTTATGCGCTTGGTTGGATGGGTCATGCAACAAAAGAACGTTTGGCGCGACAGTTAATGACCGACGTTCATGCACCTTCCAAAGAACGCGTGAATGGGCCTTTTGTGAATATCCCTGAATTTTATGAAGCGTTTGGCATTAAAGACGGTGCGAAAATGAGTCGTGAAGAATCGAAGCGGACTAAGATTTGGTAATTTTTTTGTCTTAATTATTATAAAAATTTAAACTATTAAAAGTGTAAATAGATGAAAAAACTATTTCTCTTTTTTTCCCTTATTTGTGTGTCTGAATTCGTTTTTTGTCAGACCTATGCAGAGAAATTAGGCTTTCCAAAGGGCGCAAAAGTCATCATTTTGCATGTTGACGATGTTGGAATGTCATATGACTCAAATATGGGTGCCATCAAAGCGACCGAGCAAGGCGTTGCCACATCTATGAGCGTCATGATGCCTTGTAGTTGGGTTTCAGGCTTTGTACATTATTTAAAAGAACATCCTAAAACCGATGCAGGGCTTCACTTGACGTTGACTTCAGAATGGAAAGATTATCGCTGGGGACCTTTGACTGGTAAACCGACTGTTGTAGGTTTGGTGGATACTGAGGGGGCTTTGTGGGGCAGCGTAAAAGACGTGGTAACACACGCCAAACCAGAAGAGGTTGAGAAAGAAATTAAAAGTCAATTGGAAAGAGCCAGAACAATGGGTTTTGAACCCACGCACCTTGATTCACATATGGGAACACTATTCGCTTCACCGGAGTTTTTAGAAAAATACCTTAAACTCGGCATGGAAAATAAAATACCTGTCATGTTTCCAGGCGGGCACAACACCATGATTTTGAAGTCATCAAGCAGTGCAGAATTGAATATTGAGCAAACGACAGCTGTAGGCAAAATGCTTTGGGCGGCGGGTTTACCTGTTCTTGACGATTTACACAATGTGAGTTACGGATTTAAATATCCAAAAGATAAGATATTGACTGACAATGAGTTGCAACACATTGCGACACAACAATACATTGAATCATTTAAACAACTACAAGCCGGTGTCACAATGGTTATTATGCACTGTACTGCGCCTACGGAAGTTTTCAAGCATATTTCAGATTCTGAAATGATACGACGTGGCGATTTATTGGCAATGTTATCACCTGAGTTGAAAAAATATTTAACAGACAATGGTTTTATTTTAACGACTTGGCGAGAGCTGAAAGAGCGAAGAGAAAAAGTTAAGTAATTTCGATTAAGTGCTTTGACAATATTAGTTAGGCATGACAAAGCGTTATTTTTGTACTTATCACATAGGTAGATAGGCTGTTTCACATAGAAAACATAGTTTACTTTACAAAAAGTCTTATGTTTTCTATGTGAAACAGCCTATCTACCTATGTG
>JANMJN010001150.1:0-4411 GCA_031371355.1 Saprospiraceae bacterium | reverse complement strand
GCGTTTCGCTTTGGAATATCATAATAAAAAAAAATCTGTGGTATAAAAAAAAGCGACAACTCAAAAGAGAATTGTCGCCCTGAAAACTATAATAGATTTTAGATGAATGTCGTTGATGATACAAAGGTAGAAAACAAAATTTTATTCTTAATCAAAACGTAACACTTCTTTTATTTTGGAATAAAATTTTTTTTACGCTATATATCTCTAAATAAAATTCTGTTTTATCTTATTTAACATATAATTCCCCCTTCAAGACTTTACGTGAAATAACAATACGCTGAACCTCGGATGTGCCTTCATATATTTGCGTAATCTTAGCATCGCGCATCAATCTTTCCACATGATATTCTTTGACGTAACCATAGCCACCATGAATCTGAACAGCCTCAACAGTATGCTTCATCGCTGTTTCTGATGCAAAAAGTTTAGCCATCGCCGCCGCCGTTTCATAGTCTTTGTGCTCGTCTTTGAGGTATGCTGCCCGATATACCAAGAGTTTAGCCGCTTCAATATCGGTAGCCATATCTGCCAATTTGAAGGCAATCGCTTGATGTTGCGCAATGGGTTTCCCAAATGCTTCTCGCTGTTTTGCATACTCAACCGACAACTCAAATGCCCCGCCCGCAATACCCAAAGCCTGTGCGGCAATACCAATGCGTCCACCCGACAAAGTTTTCATCGCAAATGAAAAACCGAACCCCTCAGTACCAATACGATTTTCTTTGGGTACACGCACATCATTGTACATAATCGTATGTGTATCGCTGGCGCGAATGCCCAATTTGTCTTCTTTTGCGCCAATAACAACACCTTCCCACGACGTTTCTACGATTAAACAATTGATACCCCGATGCGCGGCTTCTTTATTTGTTTGAGCCATAACAAGGTGAACACTTGATGTTCCGCCATTTGTAATCCAGTTTTTAGTACCATTCAAAAGGTAATAATCACCCATATCAACCGCCGTTGTGCGTTGGCTTGTGGCGTCGCTACCAGCTTCAGGTTCAGACAAACAAAAAGAGCCAATCCACTCCCCTGTTGCCAATTTTGGTAGATATTTGCGTTTTTGTTCCTCCGTTCCGTAGTTTTCAATGCCCCAACAAACCAGAGAATTATTGACTGACATGATGACAGAACACGATGCATCTACCTTTGAAATTTCTTCCATTGCCAACACATAACTCAAAGTATCCATGCCACCACCGCCGTATTCGGGCGAGACCATCATCCCCAAAAAACCTAATTCACCCATCATTCGGACTTGTTCTTTTGGATATTTCATGTCGCGGTCGCGCTCAATTACGCCTGGTTTCAGCTCTTTTTGGGCAAATTCTCTTGCAGCTTCCTGTACGGCGAGGTGTTGTTCTGTTAATTCAAATATCATAAAAATTGGTTTTATTTAGCTATGTAAAAAAGCTATTTTAAAATAATCAGCGAATTTACGCTGATTATTTGGCTTGTTAAAAAAAAAAAAAAAAAAAGTGTTAACAGGGCACAATTTTAAATTATCTCCTTCTTTGTCAGCTCATTTGGACATGATTTCAATTTCAAGGTACTCAACACTTGTCGTATCGTCTTCCACTTTTTCAGATTCTTTTGCTATAGTTGTTCGTTTTTTCAAAAGATATGTGACCCATCCCGAAGGTTGATGGATTTCCATATTCAAATGGTCAACCATATTTAAGCGCATTTTATCAAGACCGTCATGTTCTTTTTTGGGAAAAATCTTCTTAGTCCAGTTTATCACCTCTTTCGTCAATAGATCTTGATCTGGTTCTGCTATTTGTTCAATATTTATATATGAAGAATCCGTCTCAACATAAGAATACAGCAGAGAAACCTCGGTTGGAAAAGGTTGCCCATCTGGATTCAGATTATTTGATAACTCATCGGCAAAGTTAACAATCGTATCTGCCAAATATTCATGCCCATGATAAAAAAACATTAGCTGAAATGGCAAACCCAGTTTTTCTGCTATGATGGCAGGAGACATGAGCTTTTTGTTCATTTCTTCTGCGATTTTTTGCATTCTGTTGTCTTTTCCAAAGTCTTTTTTTAGAAAATCCGTCATTATTTGGGTCAATTGGATCAGGCTGTCCATGTTTTCAAAACCTTTGAATTCACCATCAAGTGTAATCTGAAAACGCAATTTAAAATGAGCGTACTGCAATACAAGGTTTCTCATTTTTGGGTCGTCCATTATTTTCTCCAAAGCCTTCGCTCCTGATGCACTATTCTCAAAATTTTCATCAAAAACCTCCAACACATACCCCTCAGTAGTTGAGTCAAGCACAGTTAAAGTAATCGTTTGTTTAGACTCCGAGCTGTCGGTGGGCATTTCGCCTTTATATTTCATTTTCCCTTGCGTTATCACATATCTTTGTGACTCGCCTTTGTCGAAATAGCTGTAAATAGGCACTGTCAATGAGTCTGAAACTGGATTTGTCGCTGAAAACAAGGTCGCAACATTTAGAAAAGCGATGAAAAGGGTCAAATTGCACTTGTGAAACATGATTGAGAACTTTTATATTTATAGTATTAGAAAAACCATTAAACGCCTTTTATCCATTTTAGTTATGAAAAGATTGATTTCCTAACGTTAACAAACAATTTAACATGGTAAAATTTAATGCATTCGAGCCCTTCATTCCTTCGGGTTCTGATTTTGAAGCATCAAAACAATTATTCATTGCGCTTGGCTTCCAAATTAATTGGGAAAACAACGGTTATATTGGTTTTCAAAGAGATAATTGTTCCTTTATTCTGCAAAATTACAATGATAAACATTTTGCAGAAAACTTAATGATACGATTGGCAGTCAATGATTTAGATGCATTTTGGCAGGAGGTCAATTCAAATGACTTGACAAAACAATTTAATATAAAACTAAAAGAACCAACGGACTATCCTTATGGTCGAGAAATGCATATGATCGATATAGCAGGCGTTTGTTGGCATATTGCTCAGAGCAATTAAAGTTAATGTGTATGTTTGCGCACGGAAAAATTGAATTTATGAATGACTTATTAATCCTTTGTTTTTTTGCTTTCCTTGCGGGTTTCATTGATTCTATTGTTGGCGGCGGCGGCTTAATCCAAACACCTGCTTTGCTGATTACCTTGCCACAAATAGCCGTACCAATGATTATGGGCACTGCAAAAATTTCGTCAATTGCTGGTTCTACCATGTCTTCGATTCAGTATGCACGCAAAGTGACATTTCAAAAAAAGACCTTATTGGCAACCATCATAGCAGCGATGATTGGTGCATTTCTCGGTGCGCGTTTAATTCATTATTTGCAACCAACTGTCGTAAAACCAAGCATTTTCTTTCTATTAATCATCGTTTTCGTCTATATGCTCTTGAAAAAGGACTTTGGACAAAGCAAAAAAGAGTGGCTTTCTGAATCTAAATCTATGCTTTATGGCAGCCTTTTCGGTTTCGTCGTCGGCGTTTATGATGGTTTTTTAGGACCCGGCACAGGTAGTTTTTTGATACTTTACTTCGTTTCTGCCATTGGTTTCGATTTTCTTTTGGCTTCTGCACACGCCAAAGTCGTCAATTTAGCCACCAATATCGGTGCCGTCGTTTATTTCCTTGCAACCAATAATGTGTTGTGGGCATTTGCTTTGCCGATGGCATTTTGTAATTTATCGGGCAGTTTTTTCGGTTCGCGCATGGCGATGTTGCGCGGGAATCGGTTTATCAGGTATTTCTTCTTGGGCGTTATTTTTTTGATGATTTTACGCTATGGTTATGATATTTTTTTGAAATAGCACCCCCTCAGTAAAAATCAAAAAAACGGCGATTCGTTGTTAAGTCCGAATCGCCGCATTGTAAGAAAGACAATAAAAAAAAACCTCTTTTACCCCAGAGCGGGTTGCTCCAATGGTTTCAGATTCTTCTCGTTTTTGGGCATTTTCAACTCTTGTTCTTTATTCAAGATCCATTGAGCGAAAAGCTCGGTCAAATAAATATGGTTCGCATTCATTTTTGTCAAAATTTAAATTGTTAAACAATCGGGTGATAATCTCGAAATAGCGTTTTTTTGATGTTTTTATGAGATAATTCTCAAACGCTCTTGTTCTTCGATTATTAAAGTAACGATAAAGAGACGCACTTAGTGTATTTTGGACACACCATAAAATCGTTTTTTTATTCAAAAAAACCCTTTTGTGAGGTTATAAAAGAGATAAAATTGATGGTGTTCTGTTTCATAGACCGATTATTTTCCTCATATTCTCATTAACTTCTTTATAAATATTTTTTCGTTTTAGGCTAAGCCAATTATTATTTGGTAAGTGATTTTTCAAGTTTTTTTTTCAAAATAAATTCCTTTATACCCATTTGAAAATTGATAACCGATTGAAAATACACTTTGCCCCCCTCAGTATAAAGGCAGTTTTTT
>JANMJN010001136.1:0-6236 GCA_031371355.1 Saprospiraceae bacterium | reverse complement strand
CCGTATTTCACAAACGAGCCATGTGTGCCGTTAATCCGATAACGAGGCGTGGGTTCACGGACTAAAAGACTGGCTTTTAAGGAGACTTGAAAACGCCCATAATCCAATCGAAGGTCAAAAGCATCGTCAATCGTTGTGTTTTCACGTTGCGTCATCACTTGACCGCTGAAACTTTTGGGTGTACCAAAAAGGACAAGGGTTTGGTCGAGTATGTGTGCGCCTAAATCGTATAACACTCCCGTGACAAGGGAAGGCACTTCTTTCCATTTCTTAGGATTGGCGTTGGGAGACCAACGGTCAAAACGAGCTTCATAGTTCAATATATCGCCGACGAGATTGTCTTTGATGACTTGTTGAACCGTTTGAAAATCGCCATCGAAACGGCGATTTTGATAAACAGACAGTATTTTACCTTGTTTTTCGGCTAAATCCATCAAAATCTCACATTCTGCCACCGTTGAAGCCATCGGTTTTTCAACTAAAACGTGTTTACCTGCCAAGAGACTGCGGCGTGCATAATCGAAATGGGTTTCGTTGGGACTGCTGACAATAACGAGGTCAATGTCTTTATCGGTTAAAACATCATCGAAGTTTTTGACTGATTTTACTGAGGGGTATATTTCCGAAGCGGTTGATGCTGTATTTTGCACAACCGTTTTCAAACGGAAGTTTGGATTGGTCATTAAAAAAGGCGCAATGAGGTATCTACCTGAGAGACCGAAGCCGATGAGACCCACGTTTAAGGTTTTCATATTGTTTAGTTTACTATAAAAATAGGAATATATTGGGTAAAGGTAATAATAAGAGGTGTCAATTTTTCCCAAAAGGTCAACCTACTGTTTCACAAACTTCAAAACTGACCGTTTCTCACCACTTAAACATTCAATAAAGTAAATGCCGTTGACCAAAGGACTGACATCAAGCGTTGTTTGCGCCTTGCCAACCGTTGTTTTTGACAACAACTTCCTACCATTGATGTCATAAACAGTGATAACCGCTTCTTTTGTTAAATCAGAATGAATGATCGTTAATTGGTCGTTAACTGGATTCGGATGGATGGAAAATACTGAGGGGTCGGTTTCCACAGTTGCTGTTCGTGTGGCACAAGGACTTGTGATTGAATTAAGATAAATTTCAAGTTGTGTATAGCCATTTGCAGCAATATTATTGCGGTCTGCAGCATTGTTTGGGTTTAAACCTTTTGCTACTTCATACGTGTCGGGCATACCATCGTGATCAGAATCCACCGGAGCTGCCGTTGAATTATAAGTTGGTACGCCACCTACATTAGTAGGTGAATCAATGATACCCGATGGATGCGAAATGCCTGTTCCTGTCACCAATGCATAGGTTGCGCCCTCAAAAGTGGCTGTGCCTGTACGTGTTTCGCGGACGATGCGGCGGTCAATGGTGTCTCGACAAGGCAATATGGCTCCAGCACTGTCCAAAACAGAAGCGTAAGCATTTTCTGCTGTTTGGGTTCTGATAGTCGGATAAGCGTATGGATTGGCTTGTTTTGCAGCAGTCAACAAAGCCGTTGCGTTGGCATAGCTGTCTTTTTGCATGCCTTTTGTCCAGTTATCGGCTGTGACATCGGGGTATCCAGCGACAAAATTACCAGACATATAAAACTTGCCACCCCAAACGGTGTCTGTGCCATTGAAATATAAACTGGTGTAATTGAAAATGCGATTCCGTTTATTGGATGCTGAACTGGTGGTCAGACTGCCGGGCGTGGCAGGACCCGCTTTGTAGTAATTATTGACCATATTGTAAAAACCGCCTTCTCCGCCATAAGCGGAGTTGATATTACCCCAATTATAAATGACATTGTTCCGAAAATCTGTCGAGTCTTTAAATTGTTGCCCAACGTAGCGCGTACCATTGAAGCGCGGTGTCCGAGAGGTGTGGTGTGCCAATAGATTGTGGTGATACGCCGCATTTTCGCCGCCCCAAATACCCGCATAACCATGTTCACCTTTCATGTGGACAGAATTAAAAAGGCTTTCGCTGATGATTGACCATTGCAACGTGAAGTTTTTGATGTCATAAAACGTCGCCGTTTCGTCAATAGACCAACTGAACGAACAGTGGTCAATGATGATGTTTTGGAAGTTGCCCGACCAACAATTGATGGCATCGTCTTCTACCGCATTGGCATCGCCGAACCGACTGCGGATGTAGCGAATGACGATATTACTCGCTTGAATATTCAAGGTATAACCTGTCAAACATATGCCGTCGCCCGGTGCGGTTTGTCCTGCAATTGTGATATTGCTTTGTTTTATTGACAATTTGCTCAATAATTTGATTTCGCCCGATACCCTAAAAACGATGGTGCGATTGGGTTGACTGATGGCATCGCGCAGACTGCCTGTACCCGCATCGTTGAGATTGGTGACTTCATAGACTGTGCCGCCACGTCCGCCGAGTGCAAAACGTCCGCCGCCTTCTGCTTCTGGAAAAGCGAGTTGTTGGGCAGATAAAATGGTTAATAAAAGGAAAGAGCAAAGAATAGTGACGAATGACTGTTTGAACATCTTGTTGTTATTTTAACTTTTAATGATTGTTTCACAAAATTAAGTTAATGGATTGGTTATCAGATGTTTAATAGCGGCAACGTTTCCGTAAAATGCGGTTGGTTTGAACTTGGAATGAGGTGGGATGTAGCCCTCAGTATAGTAACGTTTATAGAGGTGTACTAATTTATAGGCATGGTTAATTAGAAAAAATTGAAAAGTTGATTTCAAAAAAACGGTTTTAAATATAAACGCTCGTTTGATGTATTGGATATTTGATTTTATTGTAATAGTTTTACGAAAGTATTTTACCTTTGATAGCTATGGATATTCTTTAACAAAAGAATATTTACATAACTCGCTTTATATGAGATAGTTACCTGAAATTTAAAAGATATTAACGTACAATAAATTTAAAAACTCACTATGTCGAACCGAATTAAATTAGAGACCTATACCTTGAGGGTAAGAACAATGAGGCAAAAGGGTGAATATGATCCACTTGAGTCTTATAACGATGGAAAAGCTTTTTCAGATTTCATTCAGATTTTTCTCAATACTATAAAAGAAGAAATGTCTATTGATGATAAAAATCAAAGAACACTTCAAGCTACAGATTCAGGTTTAATTCACATAGATAAAATAAATGGTTTTTATAGTGGATTGCTTGAGAGTGGGACTTTTGGAGTTGCCTCAAAAGGTGTAAATATTGATACGGGGGAAACATCTTACAAGAAAACTACAAGAGATTCAGATTTAATGCCATACTTTTTCATGTTCTATTTACCACCAAAAAGCAAATTAGGTGCACTTATACTACAAAGATTTGGTGGCAGAGGAATATCAAGTATTTTTAGAAGTAAATTAAAGACAATATTCAATAAACTAGGAGAAGGCTCTTTTTTAGAAATCAATGACCTTGTACCTAAAGAAGTTATCAAGGAATTTATAAAAAGCGGTGATATAAGTGAGTTGATTTTTAGGCATAACTTGTTACCAGATAGCATTGAAGATTATTTAAAAAGTCGAAATCTTAAACTCAAAGAAGCAGCTTTACATTTAAAAGTTGAAAAAAATGTTTTTCTGAACCAAGATTTACTAGATTGGATAGATAATCCAGAAGGTGTTTTCTTAGATATTCCTCAATTGAAAGATTTCGGATTTAATAGTTATATGCTTTCAGTGATGATAAAAAAAGGCGGGTCACCACGTGAAGTTGACTTTTCAGACACAATGAAAATGAGACCATATTTCGATATTCACGATGACATTGATACAGAAAAAGATACAAATTATCCTGTTTTTAATAGCATTAATGATATAGCAAAACAGCTGATTTTAGATATATTTGCAAAAGAAATAAACTTTGCTAATGATGTCAAAGATTAATATATGGAGTATTGTAATAGACCACTTTAAGACACTCAGTTTGTCTAAAGACTGGTATTTTATTGTTTTACCTATACTTTTCTCAAGTGTTTGTCTCTATTTCCATTGTGTTTTAGATAAGGATATGGTTGATATACTAAATACGGGTTTGTCAATTTTTGTAGGTTTATTTTTTAATGTTATCATATTGATTTTTGATATGGTAAAAAAGACAGAAGACAGAGTAAAACAAACAGTATTAAAGCAAACTTTAATAAATATTTGTTATCTTATTCTTATAGCAATTTTAGGCATAATGTTCGGCTATCTTGCTTTAAATGAAAACTCTCAGTTAATATTAATTGCAAGTTTCCTTGTATATTTTGTCATTTCACATTTCTTTTTGACTGTTGTTATGGTTCTCAAAAGAATATATATACTATTTATTGTTGAATTTGACGAGACAAAGAATAATAAATAAGTTTATACCCATCAATATTTTAAACAGCATTTAAAGAACAGACAATGAATTTCACTTTAGAGAAATCAATAGAAATTCTGGAGCGGACACCACACGTGCTCAATGCAATGCTGCAAAATATATCTGACGACTGGACTTCAAAAAACGAAGGCGGCGAAACATGGAGCGTATATGACATCATTGGTCATCTTATTCACGGAGAAAAAACGGATTGGATGCCGAGAACAGTCATTATTCTTTCTGAAAATACGGACAAAACATTTGAGCCTTATGACCGGTTCGCCCAATTTGAAGCCAGTAAAGGTAAATCATTGTCCCAGCTTTTGGATGAATTTGCCCTATTGCGTAAAGAAAATGTGGAACGGCTGCGGTCAAAAAATCTGACCGACAAAAACTTAGAAGAAAAGGGTATTCATCCTGCGTTCGGAGAAGTGACACTGACTCAATTGCTTGCTACTTGGACGGTGCATGACCTCAATCATATTGCCCCAATCTCACGTGTCATGGCTTATCAATATAAATCAGGCGTTGGTCCTTGGATAGCTTATTTGGGTATATTGAAATCGGCATAAATAATCCGCCGAGCGGGATGAAATTGATCGTCATTGTGTGCATCATTACATACGTACTTGATAAAATTGATCGTCATTGTGGGCTCACTCAGCAAGGGAATTCGTTGTTTAGACGTTCGGAATATCATTAACTAACTTCCTTTGCCAGTAGATACACATTGTTTTCAATAAAAACGCCTTGTAACAGGCTTGTCACAAGGCGTTTTTATTGAAAATACTGAGGGGGGTATTAAAATTGCTAATTGCTTATTGACTACAACAATATTCAATAATTTGGATTTTGTTTCAATTTTCCTTGATACGCATCCATTGTGGCTTGGTCAAAAGGAAACAACTCATTTTTGTTCGGAGTGAAAAACCGTGCGTAGGCTTGGTACAGTGGCAAACCGTCAAGAGCCGTCGCAGAAGTCAAACCTGACCGCCAAGCCACACTTGTCCAACCTGTTGTCGGGCTGGGTGTTTGAATCGGCGTATTGAGAGGCTGTTTCGATCCTGTGACTATGGTTGTATAAAATTCGATTTCCTCGCCATTGTTCCGCCAATGTAGCGTATTAGGAACGTTAGCATATTTGCCTTTGGCATCTCGAATATCCTGAATCGCTTGGCGGGTTTCAGCAATCTTTGCTGCCAATAAATTCCAACGGATTAAGTCGTATTTACGAATCGCTTCACTACCAAATTCTAACCAACGCTCATTGACAATGGCATCAAAAAACGCCGCTTTTGTGGTGGGTGTCACGCCTATTTTAGCACCATTTGTACCATAAGCGCGTTTCCGTACTTCTTCAAAAGCAGCAATGGCGGCAGGTGTTGGGCTGCCATTGATTTCGTTTTCTGCTTCTGCAAACATCAACAGCACATCAGAAAAACGAATGATGACCCAATTGAATCCCGGATTCAAAGCTGTTCCCGGCAATAATGGATTACGCCACAATTTTGACCATTTGGCATCGCACATGCCGTTCAAAGCACGTGGTTGTTTTTTATTGTCTGCGTTGACTTGATAAGGTCCAATCGTGATGTCGCGGCGTGTATCAAGTGTATCAAATGCAAAAAAGTAGTTTGGCATCGGTATAATGGAGCCGCCACCTTGACCATAACGCGAACTCGCATTGCATTGTATGCCGTTGTAATTACCCATACGGCTGTCCGAATTGCTGTTTGCACCACCGGCGCCGACTTCGAAAATGAGTTCGCCTTGTGGATCATAGGTGAAGGAGCAAACGTATTTTTTCCAAATGTCTTCAAAAACAGGAACGAGGGTGTGTTGATTGCGGTTTGCCATCAATTCGGCAC
>JANMJN010001085.1:0-2005 GCA_031371355.1 Saprospiraceae bacterium | reverse complement strand
TATTTTTACCTTGAAATACTGAGGGGTATCTTGCAATTATGTTTGATTGAATTCGACATTTAAAATGAAAAAAATTGGATTAATTGGCGGTGTTGGACCCGAATCATCTATTGAGTATTATAGATTGATAATAAAACGGTTTCAAGAGCGGTTATCAACGAAAGATTACCCCGAAATCATCATAAACAGTGTGAATATGACTGAAATGCTCGGTTATGTATTTAATAGTCAATTTGATACTTTAGTGGAGTTCCTCGCAGATAGAATTAAAACCTTAGAAAATGCAGGCGTTGATTATGTAGCGATAGCATCGAATACACCGCATATTGTTTTTGATAGATTGGTAAAAAGGGTAAAAAACCCCTTAATCAGTATTGTTGAAGAAACGTGCAAAGTGGTTCATTCGCTACACATGCAACGTGTTGGATTACTGGGTACTAAATCTACTATGACCAGTGGGTTTTATAATCAAGTTGCACAAAAACAGGGCATCGAAATTATTATACCTACAACCGAAACCAAGATTATATTCATTATAAATACATGTCAGAGTTGGTTTTCAATACAATTTTACCTGAAACCAAAGAAAAATTGATAAAAATCATACAAGACCTCAAAGAAAAAGAATCAATTGAAGGTTTAATTTTAGGTGGTACAGAGCTACCATTGATAATAAAACAGTCGGATTTTGCAGATATTAAGATTTTAGATACCACAAAAATCCACGTAGAAAGTATTGTAACAAAAATGATTGAATAATAAAAACTTAAAACTAAACCAATATGAATTCCTTTCCAAGTATATTCAATGACGTGATTGGACCCGTCATGCGGGGTCCTTCCAGTTCACATTGTGCCGCTTCTTTGCGTATTGCCCGTCTGTGTAGAGACTTGATGGACGATAATATCAAAGACATTTTGATTGAATTTGACCCCAATGGTTCATTGGCAACAACGCACAAAAGTCAAGGCTCGGATATGGGTCTATTTGGTGGTTTTTTAGGTTGGGAAGCGTATGATGAGCGATTGCCAGAATCTGAAAAACACTTGATGACGGCAGGCATTAGCGTCACGATTAACATTTGTGATATAAAAGCCGACCATCCCAATACCTATAAAATAAGACTTAAAAACGATAAAGAAACAAGGGATTTGACCGCTATTTCAACCGGCGGTGGTATGATTGAAGTCATTGAAATAGATGGCGTTGCTGTTTCAATGGCAGGTGATTATTTTGAAACGCTTATTTACTGCACCGACCCAGAGCTGATTATTTCTTTCCTAAAAGCCTCCATTGCTTATGATGATATTGAATTCCATAAAGGCAGTATTAGTTTTATTGAAATTAAATCACAAGCCGTATTGGATGCCGTTATTTTAGAGGAATTAAAGGCAATGGAAAGTGTTTTAATGATAAAATGCTTGAAACCTGTTTTGCCTGTCATGGCTCGCAAAAATATGCAAGTGCCTTTTATCTCTTGTAATGAAATGCTCGAGTATAACGAAGGTAAAAACAAAGCCTTATGGGAATTAGCCGTTGATTATGAAGCCGCTCGAGGTAATATTTCACCCGAAGAAGTGTTTGAAAAAATGCGTAAAATCATCCATATCATGGGCAATGCCATTGATTTGGGTCTAAAAGGTACACATTACCATGATAGAATATTGGGCAGTCAATCGCTTCAATTTAAAGAAAAATTTGCAGCCGATAAATTAGTTGGCGGCGATGCCAATAACAGGATTATCATGTACGTATCTGCCATGATGGAGGTGAAAAGTTCGATGGGTGTCATCGTTGCTGCCCCTACGGCGGGGTCGTGTGGTGCATTGCCTGGGGCGCTATTTGGCACGGCACACTCATTGGATTTGCATGAAGATGAGATTATTAAAGCCATGTTAGCCGCAGGTTTGATAGGCGTTTTTATTGCGGCGCATGCCACTTTTGCAGCAGAAGTTGGCGGGTGTATGGCAGAAACTGGTTCGGGCGGGGGCATGGCAGCAGCGGG